>NZ_CBFHAZ010000016.1:0-80313 GCF_965653655.1 Pseudomonas onubensis
GCGGTGTATCAGTCAATTCATCTGTAACTGACCCACCGCATTCGCGAGCAAGCCCGCTCCCACAGTTGACCGCATGCAGTTTTGAATATGAGATCGGCTGCGGATTTGCAGGCACTGAAGAGCTGCTTTTCTGTGGGAGCTGGCTTGCCTGCGGTGCAGGCACCTCGGTACATCAGGCACACCGAGTTGATGCCATCGCAGGCAAGCCAGCTCCCACATTAGACCGGGTGCAGTCTTGACGATGAGGTCTGCTTTGCTCTGGCTCTTACATCCTTTTCGATGACGAAGTCGGCGGTCTTTTGATCTGCGCTTTTGATCTTGATCTGAAATCGCCCCGTCAAACACGATGGCCGCAATTCGCCAGTGATTTGGGGGGTAAACCGGCAGGGATGCCGGTTTAGCCGCGCTGGGCCAAGGATGGCCCATCGCGGCGGCCCCCCAAATCACTGGCGGATTACGGGCATGCCGAGCCATAGCGAGGCACCGAGTGTTGGGGCGAAGACTTTTTGGTTACTTTTGGGTCTTTCCAAAAGTGACCCGCTGTAAGAGCGGAACCATAAGACGCCGTTACCGCAGCAACGGATATGTACACATCAGCCACAGATGCATCGGCTGACCCACCGCTATCGCAGGCAAGCCAGCTCCCACACGGGATCTTCATTGTTTTGAAAATCGGGTTTATACCTTGAACTGATCCATCAACTTCATCTGCTGGGTCGCCAGCGCATTCAGTTGGCTGCTGATGGCCGCCGACTCGGTGGCCTGGCCGGTGAGGGTTTCGGTCACGGTGCGGATCGCCGAGACGTTGCGGTTGACCTCTTCGGCCACGGCGCTCTGTTGTTCGGCGGCGCTGGCGATCTGCAGGTTCATGTCGCTGATCACCGTCACCGCATCGCTGATCTTGCCCAACGCCTGCACCGCTTGATGGATCTGCCCGGCATTGCTCTGGGCTTGTTGCTGGCTGGAATGCATGGTCGCCACCACGCCACGGGTGCCGCTCTGGATGCGCTCGATCACCAGGCGAATTTCTTCTACTGAGTCCTGGGTACGTTTGGCCAGGTTGCGCACCTCGTCGGCCACTACCGCAAACCCACGCCCGCTTTCCCCGGCGCGTGCGGCTTCGATGGCGGCGTTCAGCGCCAGCAGGTTGGTCTGCTCGGCAATGCTGCGGATCACTTCGAGCACCGAGCCGATCTGTTCGCTGTTGACCGCCAGCGCTTCAACTTCGGTCACGGCCTTGCTGACTTCTTCGGCCAAGGTGGTGATGTCGCGGGTGCTCTGCTCGATGATCGACATGCCGTCGCGCGCCGACTGGTCCGCGCCACGGGCGGCGCTGGCAGCGTTGGAGGCGCTGTTGGCCACATCATGGGCGGTGGCGCTCATCTCGTTGGAGGCGGTGGCCACCTGGTCGATCTCGCGGAACTGCACCTGCATGCCTTCGCTGGTCTGGCGGGCAATGGCTGAAGACTGGTCCGCCGTGCCACGGGCTTCGGTGATGCTCTGCTTGATCTGCGCAATGGTCGGTTGCAGCTTGTCGAGGAAGCGGTTGAACCAGTTTGCCAACTCGCCCAGTTCGTCCTTCTTGGCGTAGGCCAGGCGCTGGGTGAGGTCGCCTTCGCCGCTGGCGATGTTCTTGAGCATCGCCGCAACGGTGTTGATCGGGCGGGTCACGCCGGTGGCGGTCAGCCAGATCAGCAGCAGGCCGAGCAGGGCAGCGGCGGCGCCGACCAGCAAGGCTTTGAGCGTGGAGGCATTTTGAGCTTTATCGAGTATGCCTTGCAGTTTCAAAGCGTCGGCGAGCATGACATCCTTGGGCAGCTTGATCACCACGCCCCAGGATTTGGCCTCGGCAATCGGTTTGACTGGATACACGGCGCGAATCGTGTCGTCCTGTTCGCGGATCATGCGCGTGTCACTGGCCAGTAGTTGCACGATGTCTTTGCCTTCGGCGCCGATGGTGTCAATCAGGTTTTTACCGACCTTGTCCGGCTGGCCACTGAAGGCGGCAATCAGGCCGGTACTGGAAAGAATTTCCAGGTAGCCGGCACCGTTGAACAGGTCTTTTTGCGCCGCGTCGGTGGCGGCTTGCAAAGCATTCAAGGCCAGGTCGATACCGACCACACCAATGACTTTGCCGTCGACGATCAGCGGCAGCGAAATAGTGGTCATCAGCACCTGCTTGCCGGCCACTTCATCGGAATACGGGTCGAGCAGGCACACCGCGCGCGTATCCCGTGGGCAGGTGTACCAGACGTTGTAGGGCGTGCCGCTGAGGTTGAGGGTGGTTTTGGTCAGGTCATCCTCGACCATCACGGTGTTCAGGCCTTCGCCGCCAGCGCGGCTCCAGTAACTGGAGAAACGGCCTTTTTCATTGGAGACGCGGGTTTTGTCGTTGACGAAGTCGCTGTCTTTGCCATCCAGGCCATTGGGTTCGAATGACAGCCAGATGCCCAGTACCTTGCTGTTGCGCTCAAAGGCGGTTTTGACACTCTGGTTGAGCTCTTCTCGCAATGCGCCGGGCTCCAGCGCTCGTTTGTTTGCAAGGGCACGCAGGTCTTTGACGTGATCGGCCAGCGCGGTTATCACTACCAGGCTTTCGCCAAAGGTTTTCTGCAGTTGCACCGCTTGTTCGCCGGCCTTGGCCTGCAACAGGTTCTGCACACTGTTAGTGAGCATTCGCGAGCTTGAATCACTGACCAGGCGGTTGTTCTGATCGGCCTCGTAGAGGTTGATGCCGACGATCAGCGCGATTACCCCCAAGAGGCAAAGGCCCGACAGCAGCACGATTTTCAAGCGGATGGAGAGGGTGTCGAACATAGGTTCACTCGCGATTGGACTTGTTGAAATGCAAGCAGGGCGAGCCAAGTCCATTCGGCGCTATGTCCGGAACATCGGCGTAACGGGATGTTTCATGAGGGAAAGGCGATGAGCGGTAGGAAAAAGACTACGCGCCGCGTTATACGGGGGCTGCAAGCCGTTCGGGGCGTGACCAGATCCACAGGTTGCCCAGGCTCATCCCGGCAATCGCCAGGTAGATCGGCCAGCCGTGATCGAGCATCACCAGCATCAGCAGGGCACACAGCAACATGCTCACGGTGGCGCTGACTTTGGCCCGGCGCGCGATGATCTTGCCATTGCGCCAGTTGAACAGAATCGGCCCGAACAGCCGGTGGTTTTCCAGCCAGGCGCTGAGGCGCGGCGAACTTTTAGTCGCAGCCCAGGCGGCCAGCAGGATGAATTCGGTGGTGGGCAAACCCGGTATGACAATCGCCACCAGCCCAATGCCCAGGCTGACGTAGGCCAGCAGGCCGAAGAGCAGCTGGGCGATTTTTGAGGTGGATTGGGTTTTGCCGGTCATGGTTGTTTGCGAAGTCGAGGAAGATTCAGCCTGGAATAAAATTTAAATGTGGGAGCGGGCTTGTTGTGGCGAGGGAGCTTGCTCCCGTTCGACAGCGTAGCTGGAGTCGGCTTTTTGGGGGCGCTTCGCACCCCAGCGCAAGCAAGCTTGCTCGCCACAACAAGCCCGCTCCCACATTTGATTGCATTTCAATTCAAGTGTTACGCCAGTTCAGGGGCGCTAGCGTACGCCTGTTCCAGCAGTACGGTGAAGCGCACAAACGCATCGATTGCACCTTTCTCCACCGCCGCTTCTTCTTCAGCGCTGAATTCCAGGCCGTCGAGGGTGCGGGTGAAGCTCTTCCAGCCTTCTGCGCGGCCACCGGCCGGCTCGCCGAGGTGACGGGCACCGAAGGTTTCGCTCAGGCCCAGGCCCACGGCGCGCTTGATCAGGAACGCCGCGCCCAGCTTGGAGCCTTCGGACACGAACAACCAGCCCAGGGCTTCGGCTTTGCTCGGGTTCTTCACGGCGCCGGCAACCGGTGCAGGCACGTCGGTTTCCAGGTCGGCCAGGTCCAGCTTGGCGGCGTCGGCGCGGCAGCGTGCGGCCAGGTCCGGGACAATCTTGATCAGCTCGGGGTCGTTGTACAGCGCCACCAGTTCCGACTGGAACAGGTACTGCGCCACCACAAAACGCGCGAAGTTGGCTGGGGTATCAAACGGCGCGTGGGCTTTGACCAGCGCGTCGAGCTTGGTGTGTGGCGCGTGGGTGATCTGGTTCAGGCGCTGAGAGCGCAGGCTTGGGCGTTCTGCGGTAGGAGAAGCGGTCATCGAAAAAATCCTTGAGAAGGGGAGCGCCTGGGTGCTCAAAAGAGAGCTGTTATCAACTAGACGAACAAGAAGACGCGGCACAGTAAAAAAACCTCACCTCGCCGCTGATAAAGCGCGGCGAGGTGAGAACGGCGGTCAGATGTCCCAGATCAGGTTGATCGCGAAGTTGCGACCCGGCTGGGTCAGGCGGTCGAGGTTGGCGGGCGCGGTCACGCCGGCTTCGCCGACGCCGTCGTAGCTGCGCACGTCATCCCAGTTCCAGTACTTCTTGTCGGTGAGGTTGTAGAGGCCGCCGTTGATGGTCACGTCGCTGGTGACTTTGTAGAAGCCGGTGAGGTCGACAATGCCAAAGCCTGGGGTCTTGAACGGCGCGCTGGTGCTGCCATCCGGTGCGTGGAAGGTGGTGCTGTCGACACGGTTCTGTTTCTTCACCAGCGTCCAGCTGACCAGCGCGCCGTATTGCTCTTGCTCGTAGCCCAGGCCGAATACGCCTTTAAGCGGGTTGACGCTGTTGAGCGGCTCGCCGTTGTCGTCGTTGCGACCGTAGGTGTAGCCCACCGAACCCTGGGTGTAGAGGCCTTGTGGTGCGCCGAACGCGTCGAGGTTCAGACGGCCTTTGGCTTCAATCCCCTTGATGGTGGCGTGCTTGATGTTATTGGCTTCGAAGGTTTGGATATCGCCGCCGGCGACCGAGGCGTCTTCGTCGATAAAGTCGCGGTACTTGTTGTAGAACACCGCGATGTCGAAGGAGCCCTCATCGAACTGGCCACGAATCCCGGTCTCGATGCCCTTGCTGGTTTCCGGCTTGAGGTTCGGGTTTGGCTCGACGGTGTAGCCCAGGTTGAGGTTTTCAAAGCGGCCATAAAGCGCCTTGGCCGATGGAGTACGGAAGCCCTCGGCGTATTGGCCGAACCAGGTGTACTGATCGGTCAGCGCATAGGTCAGGCCGAATTTTGGCGTGACGCGGTGCCAGGTTTTTTCTTTGTCGCTGACCGGGTAGGCGCCGGTCGGGTTCACGGTGTTGAGGAATTCCTGGGTCAGCTTGGGCTTGAGCCGGGTGTAGTCATAACGCACGGCAGGCAGGAAGGTCCATTTGTCCCAGCTGATCTGGTCCTGGGCGAACAGCGAGTAGGTGTTGATGGTCGGGTCCGGGAAGTCGCTGGACTTTTTCACGCTGTCGCCGGCAGACGGGCTGGGCGCGCCGACGGCTGTGCAGCCTGAGCCGACGGCGAGGCAGTAGGCCGAGCCTTCGCGCGAGCCGCTGACTTTCTGCTGCTTGAGGGTGGTGCCGTAAGTCACTTGGTGATCGGTTTCACCGAGGCTGAACGCCTTGTCCAGCTGTGCGTCGAACACCCACTGTTTTTCTTCGTACAGGGTGTCACGGGTACGCATGACGCGACGACCTGCTTGGTAGATTTCGGCGGTGGTCTGGTCGGTCTTGGCGATCTGGTAATTAAGGCTGGTCTTGATCTGATCGGCAATCGGCGAGTCGAGGGCGAAGCGGTTTTCGATGCCGAAGCGCTCACGGGTGATGGTGTCGTTACCCGAGCGAGCGCGGTACAGATTCATTCCGCGACCACCGATGAACGGGCCGCCGACCGCGTTCTTCAAGTCGACGTCGCGATCATCCTTGAACTTCTCGTAGGTCAATCCCAGCCGATTGTCATTGCCATAATTCCAGCCCATTTTGGCCAGGATATTGGTGGTGCGCGCATCTTCCGGGTTGGCGCCGGTGCGGGCCAGGCCGGTGGCGTTGTTGCCGTCGTAGGACTCCATTTCATGGCCATTGCGCTGGCTCAGGTGCAGCAAGCCGTCGAAGTCCTGCACGCGGCCGGCGACGGTGCCAGAGGTCAGCCAGCTGTCGTCGGCGGAGCTGTAGCCGGTTTTGAGGCGGGCGCCGACGTCCTGGCCGGGCTTGATGATGTCGTCCGGGTCGAGGGTGAAGTAGCTCACCGCGCCGCCGATGGCGCTGCTGCCGTACAGGGCCGAGGCCGGGCCGCGCAGGATCTCGACGCGCTTGACGATTTCCGGGTCGACGTAGTTGCGACGGGTCTTGGCGTAAGGGCCGTTGAAGAAGTTGTCCGGCACTTCCACGCCGTCCACCTGGGTGAGTATGCGGTCGCCGTCGATGCCGCGAATGTTGTAGCCGGCGTTGCTGGCGCGGGTACCTGCGCCGCCCACCGACACGTTGGGCTCGTAACGCACCAGTTCACGGATGGTATTCACGTTCTGGCGGTCCAGCTCTTCACGCGCATGCACCGTGACGGTGCTTGGCACGCTGTTGACGTCCTGCTCGCTGCGGGTGGCGCTGATGGTCACCTGTTGCAGGTTGAGCGTGCTGCCGGCCGGGCGCTTTTCCAGCACGATGTTGTTATTGCCCAGCTTGCGGTAGCTCAGGTTGGTGCCCAGCAACAGCCGGTCCAGGGCTTTCTCCGGCGAGAGTGCGCCGCTTACGCCGGGGGACGACACACCCTGGCCCAGTTCTGCCGGCAGGCCGACTTGCCAGCCGGTCACGCTGGTAAAGGCATTCAACGCCGACACCAAGGGCTGCTGTTCGATACTGAAACTGTAATTGCCGTGGCTGCGCGCGGCAGGTTCGACGGCAGTCGCGGCCATCACCGGCGCACTGGCCAGCAGGATGGCGGCGGTTAGCAGCGACAGGACGGGCGATGAGGACCGGCGGTTGAAACGAGAGGACATCGAGAGCGCTCCGGGGATACGAATCTTATAGTTGCGAACCGAATCAAATAGGAATCAGTTGCATTGGCTATAACGAGACGAACCACCGGTGATTATCGAGTAAAAATAATTCTCATTTAGTTCAAGATGACCAGCGCCGGGTATTCCGAGAGCTTGGCCGAGGTGATGTGCGCCAGGGAGCGCACCACATCCAGCGGTTGGTCGAGGCGGTAATTGCCGGTGACGGCCACGCTTGCGAGCTTGTCGTTGGTGTTGACGATCCAGCCTGGGTAATAGCGACGCAACTCGGCGAGCACTTCGCTCATCGGGCAGTTTTCGAATACCAGGCGGCCCTGGACCCACGCCAGGTCTTTACCGGCATCCAGTTTGGCCGGTTGGCCGAAGCCTTTGGGGCCGATGCGGATACTCTCACCGGCGCTCAGGCGCACGCGGGCATCGTCAAAGGTATTGCTCAAGTCTACGTCGCCGCGCTGCACCTGCACCTGGGCTTCGCCATTGAGGTAACGCACGGCGAAATCGGTGTCGCGCACGCTGGCACGCACCGGGCCGGCGTCGATTTCCAACGGCAGGCCACGGCTGGGCGCCACCTCAAAAAAAGCTTCGCCTTGATAGAGGCGGGCGACGCGCTGATGATCCTTGATGTTGCTGGAAAACGCCGAGTTGGTGTTCAGCAACACTTTGGAGCCGTCATCCAATTGCAGACGCTGGCGCTCACCCACCACCGTGAGGTGGTCGGCCTGCAGGCGCACCGGCAGATTGCTGAAGCTGAACAGGCCGATAAGCAGCACGGCGGCGGTAGCCAAGGGTTTCCAATGCGGTTTGATACGCCGCCACGCACTGGGCTTGCGCGGCACTGCCAAGGCCACGGCGGCGCTGTGTACCGGCGCGCCGCCCCAAGCGGCTTGGGCCTTGCTGAAGGCGAGCAGGTGCGCCGGGTCGCTGGCCAGCCAGGCATCAAACTCGGCTTGCTGCCCGGGTTGCGGGCATTGCAAGGCGATCAGCCAGTCGAGGGCTTGGTCCATGGCCGTGTCTTGCAACACCTCATGAGCCAGCTCATGGGGGCGCAGTTTATTCGGGTCCGTCACGGTGTTCCTCGGGTCTTCGCCACGTTCTATTCATCTTTCCTACAGCCTGGGTCGACACCTCTGTCGGGTGAAGCTTAAGGCTGATCCAGCCGTTCGGCCACTCCTACACAGATGGCCATGATCAATTTCAGTTCCTTTTGCACCGTGCTCAAGGACACTTGCAACTGATCGGCAATCTCCTGGTAGCTGCAGCCATGCAGCCGGCTGAGGATGAAAATCTGCTGCTGGCGGGCGCTCAACTGGCCGAGGCTGACGCTCAGGTGTTCGAGCAATTGCTCAGCCTGGGTGGCGTCTTCGGGTGTGCTGATCGGCGCGACGACGCTCTGCAGCACGTCCAGTGGCACATCTTCCTGCAGTGTTCGGGCCTGGATGCGGCGCGAGCGCAGGTGGTCCAGCGCCAGATTGCGCGCGGTTTGGTAGACGAAGGGTTCGAGGTGGTCGATCGGCCGCTCGCTGAGCGCCCGGGTAACGCGCAGGTAGGTTTCCTGCAACAGGTCCTCGGCGGTGCTGTGGTTATTCACCATCCGCTGCAGAGTGCGTAGCAGAATCACCCGTTGGGTGAGAAAGACTTGGTTGAAGCGAGATTGGCTCACAGTGATACCAGACCGGTTTGCAGTTAATGATAATGCTTATCATCAACTCAAATGGCAAGTGGCTATTTCGTTGAGCCTGCATAGGTGCAAGGAGGTGCACAAAACCCATGTGGGAGCGGGCTTGCTCGCGAATGCGGTGCATCAGTCAACAAATATGCCAACTGAGCCGCCGCCTTCGCGAGCAAGCCCGCTCCCACATTGGAAATTACTCGGCGTTGCACAGCGCCAGGCAGTTATCCAGCATACGGTTGGAGAAGCCCCATTCGTTGTCGTACCAGGCCAGCACTTTGAGCAACTTGCCACTGACCTTGGTGTGGTTGGCATCGAAAATCGACGACAGTGGGTTATGGTTGAAGTCGCTCGACACCAGCGGCAGGGTGTTGTAGCCGAGGATTTTCGAGTGCTGGCTGGCGTCTTTGAGCAGCGCATTGACCTGCTCGGCCGTGGCTTCTTTTTTCAGGGTTACGGTGAGGTCCACCAACGACACGTTGATCACCGGCACGCGCACGGCCATGCCGGTCAGCTTGCCCGCGAGTTCCGGCAGTACCAGGCCGACCGCTTCGGCGGCGCCGGTCTTGCTCGGGATCATGTTCTGGGTGGCCGAACGCGCGCGGTACGGGTCCGTGTGGTACACGTCGGTCAGGTTCTGGTCATTGGTGTAGGCGTGAATGGTGGTCATCAGGCCGCTTTCGATGCCCAGTTCGCGGTGCAGCACCTGAGCCACAGGCGCCAGGCAGTTGGTGGTGCACGAAGCGTTGGAGATGATCTGGTGGGATTGACGCAAAATGTCATGGTTTACCCCGTAAACCACGGTGGCGTCGGCGCCTTTGGCCGGGGCCGAGATGATCACCTTGCGCGCACCGGCGGTAATATGGGCGGCAGCCTTGTCGCGGTCGGTGAACAGACCGGTGCACTCGAATACCACATCGATCTTGTGCGCAGCCCATGGCAAGTCGGCCGGGTTACGAATGGCACTGACGGCGATCCGGTCACCATTGACGGTCAGGCTTTCCTGATCGTGGGCGACCTCTGCTTCGAAAGTGCCGTGTACGGTGTCGTATTTGAGCAGGTGGGCATTGATCGAGCTGTCGCCCAGATCATTGATGGCGACGATCTGCAAATCCTGGCGATAGCCTTGGGTATACAGTGCGCGCAGGACATTACGGCCGATACGGCCAAAACCATTGATTGCGATACGAAGAGTCATTGGAAAGTGCCTGTCGTCGATTTGTTGTAAGAATTACAAGATTATTCGCATAAAAATAGAAAACAAGCCTTTTTAGTGGCAATATTTTGTTCAATCTACAACGAGTGACCTGAATCAACTGGTCCGATGATGCAAACGACACCCTGCCATCCCATGAGCTGCGGGCGTTTGATCAGCATAGGAACGAGGGTCGCCATATCCGTTAGCCTGGAGTTCTACACATGCATCCCCGCGTTATTGAGGTCACCGAACGGCTTATCGCCCGCAGCCGTGCAACCCGCGAGGCATACCTTGCGCTCATTCGCGGCGCGGCCAGCGACGGCCCGATGCGCGGTAAGCTGCAATGCGCCAACTTTGCCCACGGCGTGGCCGGTTGCGGCACTGAAGATAAAAATAGTCTGCGCATGATGAATGCCGCCAACGTGGCAATTGTTTCCTCATATAACGACATGCTCTCGGCGCACCAGCCGTACGAGCATTTCCCTGAACAGATCAAGAAAGCCCTGCGCGAAGTCGGCTCGGTCGGCCAGTTCGCCGGCGGCACGCCCGCCATGTGCGACGGCGTGACCCAAGGCGAGCCGGGCATGGAGCTGAGCCTGCTGAGCCGCGAAGTCATCGCCATGTCGACGGCGGTAGCGCTGTCCCACAACATGTTCGATGCCGCACTGATGCTGGGCATCTGCGACAAGATCGTGCCGGGCCTGATGATGGGCGCGCTGCGTTACGGCCATCTGCCAATGATCTTCGTGCCGGGTGGCCCTATGCCGTCGGGCATTTCCAACAAGCAGAAAGCCGACGTGCGCCAGCGTTATGCCGAAGGCAAAGCCAGCCGCGAAGAGCTGCTGGAATCGGAGATGAAGTCCTACCACAGCCCCGGCACCTGCACCTTCTACGGCACCGCCAACACCAACCAGTTGCTGATGGAAGTGATGGGCCTGCACCTGCCGGGCGCATCGTTCGTCAACCCGTACACGCCGCTGCGCGATGCGCTGACCCGCGAGGCCGCGCACCAGGTCACGCGCCTGACCAAAGCCAGCGGCGACTTCACGCCGATTGGCGAAATCGTCGACGAGAAGTCCATCGTCAACTCCATCGTCGCCCTCAATGCGACCGGTGGTTCCACCAACCACACCCTGCACATGCCGGCCATCGCCATGTCGGCGGGCATCATCCTCACCTGGCAGGACATGGCCGACCTCTCCGAGGTGGTGCCGACCCTGTCCCACGTGTATCCAAACGGCAAGGCCGACATCAACCACTTCCAGGCAGCGGGCGGCATGTCGTTCCTGATCCGTGAACTGCTTGAAGCCGGCTTGCTCCACGAAGATGTGAACACCGTGGCAGGCAAGGGCCTGAGCCGTTACACCCAGGAACCGTTCCTGGTCGACGGCGAACTGATCTGGCGCGACGGCCCGATCGAAAGCCTCGACGAAACCATCCTGCGCCCCGTAGCCCGTGCGTTCTCGCCCGAAGGCGGCTTGCGCGTGATGGAAGGCAACCTCGGCCGTGGCGTGATGAAGGTTTCGGCCGTGGCGCCGGAGCATCAGATCGTTGAAGCACCGGCGGTGGTGTTCCAGGATCAGCAGGATTTGGCCGACGCGTTCAAGGCAGGCCAACTGGAAAAAGATTTCGTTGCTGTGATGCGCTTCCAGGGGCCGCGCTCCAACGGCATGCCCGAACTGCACAAGATGACGCCGTTCCTCGGCGTGTTGCAGGACCGTGGCTTCAAAGTCGCGTTGGTAACAGACGGGCGTATGTCCGGCGCCTCGGGTAAGATCCCCGCCGCGATTCATGTCAACCCCGAAGCCCAGAGCGGCGGGCCGCTGGCGCGGGTCAAAGATGGCGATATCATTCGCGTCGATGGCGTGAAGGGCACCCTGGAGCTTAAGGTGGACGCCGAAGAATTTGCAGCGCGCACGCCTGCCACGGGCCTGTTGGGCAACAACGTGGGGGCCGGTCGCGAGCTGTTTGCATTTATGCGCTTGGCCGCAAGCTCCGCAGAGCAGGGCGCCAGCGCCTTTACCTCTGCCTTGGAGACGCTTAAGTGAAGCTTGCGCTGGTCGGTGACATTGGTGGTACCAACGCCCGTTTTGCGTTGTGGCGGGATCAGGAACTGCACTCGATCCGCGTGCATGCCACGGCGGATCACCATAGCCCTGAGGAAGCCATCAAGGTGTACCTCAAGGAAGAAGGCCTGGAAATCGGGGACATCGGCGCGGTGTGCCTGTCGGTGGCCGGGCCGGTGAGTGGCGATGAATTTAAATTCACCAACAATCACTGGCGGCTGAGCAAAACTGCGTTTTGCAAAACCTTGCAGGTCGATGAATTGCTGCTGGTCAATGACTTCACGGCCATGGCCCTGGGTATGACGCGGCTCAAACCCGATGAGTTTCGCGTGGTCTGCCAAGGTACGCCGGAGCCGTTGCGCCCAGCCGTGGTGATCGGCCCGGGCACGGGCCTTGGCGTCGGTACCTTGCTGGACTTGGGCGAAGGCCGTTATGCGGCGCTGCCGGGGGAGGGCGGCCATGTCGACCTGCCGCTGAGCAGCCCGCGTGAAACCCAGCTGTGGCAGCACATCTACAGCGAGATTGGCCACGTCAGCGCCGAGACCGCTTTGAGCGGTGGCGGCCTGCCCCGTGTATACCGCGCCATTTGTGCGGTCGACGGGCACACGCCGTTGCTGGACACGCCCGAAGCCATTACGGCAGCGGGCCTGGCTGGCGACGCGGTGGCCATGGAAGTGTTGAACCAGTTCAGTATCTGGCTGGGCCGTGTGGCCGGTAACAACGTGCTGACCACCGGTGGGCGTGGTGGTGTGTACATCGTGGGTGGGGTGATTCCGAGGTTTGCCGACTTCTTTATCAACAGTGGTTTCGCCAAGAGTTTCAGCGACAAAGGCTGCATGAGCGACTACTTCAAAGGCATTCCGGTGTGGTTGGTGACGGCGCCGTATTCCGGGTTGACCGGGGCCGGTGTGGCGCTTGAACAGGCTTTTGCGTAGGGGCTGATGGCCCCTTCGCGAGCAAGCCCGCTCCCACATTCGACTGCATTCCAAAGTTGGAACCCGGTCAAATGTGGGAGCGGGCTTGCTCGCGAAAGCGGCCTCAAGGGCAACAAATGACTTAAGCTTGGCCATAACAACAAGGAGGACCCCGTGAGCGTAATCAGTAAATCGATTCTCCTCGTCGACGACGACCAGGAAATCCGCGAATTGCTGCAAACCTACCTCAGTCGCGCCGGCTTCCAGGTGCGTGGCGTGCCGGATGGCGCGGGGTTCCGCCAGGCGATGAACGAGGCGCCGTGCGACCTGGTTATCCTTGATGTGATGTTGCCGGACGAAGACGGGTTCAGCCTATGCCGCTGGATTCGCCAGCACCCGCGCCAGGCGCAGGTGCCGATCATCATGCTCACCGCCAGTTCCGACGAAGCCGACCGCGTGATCGGCCTGGAGCTGGGCGCCGACGACTACATCGGCAAACCCTTCAGCCCCCGCGAGCTGCAAGCGCGGATCAAAGCCCTGTTGCGCCGCGCTCAGTTTGGCCAGGAGCGCACGGGCGGCGGCGATGTTCTGGTGTTCGATGAATGGCGCCTGGACATGATCAGCCATCGCCTGTTTCACGTGGACGGCGAAGAGGTGATTCTCTCCGGCGCTGACTTTGCCTTGCTCAAGCTGTTTCTCGATCACCCGCAACAGATTCTCGACCGCGACACCATCGGCAACGCCACCCGTGGCCGCGACCTGATGCCGTTGGACCGTATTGTCGACATGGCCGTGAGCCGCCTGCGCCAACGCCTGCGCGATACCGAAAAACCTCCAAGGCTGATCCGCACCGTGCGTGGCAGCGGTTATCAACTGGCAGCCAGCGTGGTTGCCGGCAATGCCCACTGAGCCGCTGACCGAGCGCCGTCGGCGCTTTCCGGTACCGCGTTCGCTGCTGGGGCGCATGTTGCTGCTGACCTTGCTGGTGGTGCTGTTCGCCCAGGCGCTGTCCAGCGTGATCTGGGTTTCGCAGTTGCGCGCCACCCAGCTCGAAGGCCTGGTGACCAGCGCGCGCAGCCTGGCGCATTCGATGACGGCCAGCGTCAGTTATTTCCGCTCGCTGCCGGTGGCCTATCGCCCGTTGGTGCTCGACCAACTGCGCAGCATGGGCGGCACGCGTTTTGTGGTGACCCTCAACGACCGCCCATTGGACATGCAGATTCTGCCGCAGACCCCGCGCAAGCAGGCGGTGCTGCAGGCCGTGGACGAAGTGCTGCGCCAGACCCTGGGCAGCGACGTGCATATTTCGGTGGAGTTCGTCAGCGCCGAAGACCTGCGTATTTTCAACGCGGGCCTCAAGCTCGATGAACTGCCGCGTTCCTGGGCGCATTACGCCCTGACCCTGGAGCCGGTGAACCCGCCGGTGCTGGTCACACAAATCCAGCTGGCACCCGGTGAATGGTTGTACATCGCCTCGCTGCTGCCCGAGCCCTACACCAGTTTGGAAGAGCAGGGCCTGCCGTCGCAGCAAGTGTGGTTTATCGTGCTGACCAGCGGTTTCCTGTTGCTGTTTATCGGCCTGCTGGTGCACTGGCAAAGCCGGCCGCTCAAGCGCCTGGCGCGCGCAGCGCGGGACATGTCCCTGGGCGCCGATGTGGAGCCGGTGGCCGAAGGCGGCGGCAGCGAAGTGGTGGAAGTGGGCCGTGCGTTTAATGCCATGCGCGAACGTATCAGCCGCTACCTCACCGAGCGCAGCCAACTGTTCAGCGCGATTTCCCACGATTTGCGCACGCCGATCACGCGCCTGCGCCTGCGCGTGGAGTTGTTGGAAGACGAAAACCTGCAAGCCAAATTCGGCCGCGACCTGGATGAGTTGGAATTGCTGGTCAAGGGCGCGCTGCAATGCGTCAAAGACACCGACATCCACGAAAACATCGAGCCGGTCGACCTCAATCACGTGCTCGATTGCCTGGTGGAACCGTACCTGGCGCCGAACGGGAACGGCCGTATCACTCAGCACGGCCGGGCGCTGACCCCTTATCCGGGTAAACCGCTGGCGCTCAAGCGCTGCATCGGTAACCTGATCGACAATGCCTTGAAGTACGGGCAGAACGCGCATTTGCATATCGAGGACGATGGCGTCGAGTTCATCCTGCATGTGGATGACGAAGGCCCCGGGGTGCCGGAGCAGCGTTTGGAGCAAGTGTTTGAGCCGCACTTCCGACTGGCCGGGCAGCAGCAGGGTTATGGCTTGGGCCTGGGCATCGCGCGCAACATTGCCCACAGCCATGGTGGGGAAGTGAGTTTGCAGAATTTGCGTGAAGGCGGTTTGCGGGTGACCTTACAACTGCCGCGCGGATTAGACTGAACACACGCGGACCAAATGTGGGAGCGGGCTTGCTCGCGAATGCAGTGTGTCAGTCTCTGCACCTATATCTGACCCACCGTATTCGCGAGCAAGCCCGCTCCCACAATTTGAACCCGGTTGAGTCAGATACTCTGGCGCAGCCGGGCCAAATCCCGCAGCGGCGGAGCCCCGAACAACCGGCTGTACTCACGGCTGAACTGCGACGGGCTCTCATACCCCACCCGATACCCCGCTGCCGACGCTTCCAGCCCTTCGGCAATCATCAATCGCCGCGCTTCCTGCAGGCGCAACTGCTTCTGGTATTGCAGTGGACTCATCGCCGTAATTGCCTTGAAGCGATGGTGCAAGGTCGAAACACTGAGGTTCACTTCCTTGGCCAGGTCATCAATGCGCAGCGGCTGTTCGAAGTTGCCGTTCAACCATTTGATGGCCTGGCTCACGCGATGGCTCTGACTGTTGGCCACGGCGATTTCATACAGCCGGTAACCCTGCGGGCCACGTAACAAGCGATAGAGAATCTCGCGATTGATGAGCGGCGCGAGCATGGCGATGTCTTTGGGTGTATCCAGCAGGCGCGTCAGGCGCAGCACGGCGTCGAGCAGTTGGTTGTCGATGCGGTCTACGTACATGCCACGCGATGTCGGCCGCGAGGGCACGCCCATCGGGCCCGTTTCGGCGATCAGCGCGGTGAGCTGGGCCGGATCGATATTGATGCGCACCGACAGGTTGGGGTCTTGCGGCGTGGCGTCGATGATCCGCCCAGCGACCGGCATCGCCACCGAAAACACCAGATAATTAAGCGGGTCGTAGGCAAAGATTTCGTCGGCCAGGCGCACTTCCTTGCTGCCGCTGGCCAGGATGCACAAGGCGGGTTCGACCAACACCGGCATGAAATCGCGGGGCGTGTTGTGGCGGTTCAGATACAGCGAGGTGATTGCCGTGCCGTAGGAGCCATCTTCCCAGGTATGACGGTGAACAATGCTGGCCAGCTCGGCGCGTTGTTTTTCCATCTCGGCATCGAGGGGCATTGGCTTGGTTTCGGGCGACGACATAACGCGTCCTCTACTGACTGCATGGGTGGGCCAAGCTTAGCGGCGGCTTTTCAAAAAGTGTTACGTCGATTCTGCACAATCCTTGCCTGATCCTGCGATAGGGCGTGAATCAGGCAAGTGCAGGGCCTGTCATCTGCCTGAAACACGGAGTATGTGCATGGAATAAATCCTGGGGGCCAGACGTCTTATCTACGCTTCTCGCAGGATTGTGCAATAAGCCTGCAGGAATCGACTAACTGAGCCCACCTTCGCGCCGCTATCTTTGATCCTGTGGCAACACGCCCTCACAGTGCTTGCCGAGCATCACTTCTCAACGGGAGAGTCGAACATGTCCACCCCCATTCCCGCGAGCCATATGGCCTTTATCCGTGCCCGTACCGGGTGCAGCACCGAACTCGGTGCACGCTTGAGCAGTTTGATCGAACCGGGCCGTCAGGCTCAGGGTTGCCTGCAATTCTCGTTGCAGCATTCCCAGATCGACCCCGATGTATGGCTGGTCTCGGGCTTCTGGAGCAGCGAGCAGGCGATGAGCGCCTACTTCAGTTCCCCTGCCTTGATGATCTTTACTGAGCTGTTGAACGACATGGTAGTGCGCAGCATGGACTTCCAGACCTTCACCGACGCAACCGCCGCACACGCTTACGGTGAGTACCTGCAACTGGCCGGTTAGCGGTTAGAATGGCCGACTTTCCATTGGCCAGGACCTGCAACATGGCACGTAAACAATTTGCCCACCACGAAGCCGTTTCCGCCGTAGTACCGGGTGAAGGGGGCTACAGCGCTGCCGTCGCCGTCAAGGCACTCGATGGCATGGGCGCCCCGCAGTTTCACAAGATCCTGGATGGCCAGAAGTTCAAGACCGCCTCCGACGCCGACGATGCAGCGACGCTGCAACTTGAATGTTTGGTCGATGTGGACGAGGAAGGTCAGCTGACTTGGGCAACAGCCGCTGATTAAGCAACACCACCGATCCAAATGTGGGAGCGGGCTTGCTCGCGAAGGCGGAGTATCAGTCGCCTAAAATATTGACTGATCCACCGCCTTCGCGAGCAAGTCGAATCGTCGCACCGCCGCTCCCACATTTGGACTGCATTTCAATCAGGGTTTTGTGGCGCCAGGGCGATACATCTTGAACAACGCCTCCGGCCCCAGCTGGAAGTAATCCGCCGGCCCACCACCGCGCAAAATCGGCTCAGCGGCCGCCGTGTCGTAAACCCCATCCTTGAGCAGCCACTTGGCAATGTGCACGGCAACCACTTCACCGAGCACCAGCCAGCTCGGCACCAGTTCTTTGTCGGCACGCTGCAATTGAATGATCTGCGTCACCTTGCATTCAAACGACACCGGGCTTTCGCCCACCCGTGGCACCGCGACGATTTTCGAGGCCACCGGCGTCAGCCCGGATAACTCGAATTCATTCACGTCCGGCGAAACAGCCGCGCAACTCTGGTTCATCTGCTCGGCCAGCGGGCGGGTTGCCAGATTCCACACGAATTCGCCGGTCTGTTCGATGTTGTTCAGGCTGTCTTTGCGCCCGACACTGGAAAACCCAATGATCGGCGGAATGTAATTGAACGCGTTAAAGAAACTGTAGGGCGCCAGATTCAGGCGGCCCTCGCCGTCGTGTGACGAAATCCAGCCAATCGGCCGTGGCCCGACGATGGCATTGAACGGATCATGCGGCAGGCCGTGGCCGTTGGCGGGTTCGTAGAAATGGATATCGTCGGACATGGCCTGTTCCATACTCGGTTCTGGGGCACGCATCATAACCAATGTGGGAGCGGGCTTGCTCGCGAATGCGGAGTATCAGTCACCTAAAATATTGACTGACAGAACGCTTTCGCGAGCAAGCCCGCTCCCACATTTTTTTACCGCGTTAAACCCTTAGTCGGTGGTGATGCGCGAGTGTTTACGGGTGTCTTTCATGGTCACGTAAACCACCAGCGACACCGCGATACACGCGGTCACATACCAGTAGTAACCCGTCTCCATGCCGATGTTCTTGAACCACAGCGCAATCACTTCAGCCGTGCCGCCGAAGATCGACACGGTCAGCGCATACGGCAGGCCCACGCCCAGCGCACGGATCTCGGTCGGGAACAGTTCAGCTTTCACCACCGCGTTGATCGAGGTGTAGCCACTGACGATGATCAGTGCCGCCATGATCAGGAAGAACGCACCCCACCAGCTTTGGACGGTGTGCAGGGTAGTGAGGATCGGCACGGTAAACAGCGTGCCGAGGATGCCGAAGGCGATCAGGATCGGCCGGCGGCCAACCTTGTCCGACAGCCCGCCAACCAGCGGTTGCAGGCACATGAACAGGAACAGGGTGGCGGCAGAAATGGTGGTGGAGTCGGAGATGCTCATGCCGACCGTGTTCACCAGGTATTTCTGCATGTAGGTGGTGTAGGTGTAGAAGGCCAGGGTGCCGCCCATGGTCAGGCCGACCACCGTCATCACTTCCTTGGGGTGACGCATCAAGGTGCGCATTGCGCTTTCCTTGGCTTTTTCCTTCTTGGTGAACGACTCGGTTTCTTCCATGCCACGCCGCAGGAACAGCGCGACCACCGCGCACAGCGCGCCGATGGCGAACGGGATGCGCCAGCCCCAGGCATACAGCTGCTCGGTGGTCAGGGTTTGTTGCAACACGATCAATACGGCAAGGGCGATGAGCTGCCCGGAGATCAGGGTCACGTACTGGAAGCTGGAGAAGAAACCGCGACGCTCTTTGGTCGCCATCTCACTCAGGTAAGTGGCCGAGGTGCCGTACTCGCCACCGACCGACAGGCCCTGCAGCAAGCGTGCAAACACCAGCAGGATCGGCGCGCCGATGCCGATGGAGTCGTAGCCCGGCGTCAGCGCGATCAGCAGCGAGCCGAAGCACATCAGCAATACCGAGGCCATCAAGGCGGCCTTGCGGCCCTTGTAGTCAGCGTAAAGCCCCATCAGCCAGCCACCGATGGGGCGCATGATAAAGCCCACGGCGAAGATGGCAGCAGTGTTCATCAACTGGGCGGTGGAGGAGCCGGCGGGGAAGAAAGTCTTGGCGAAGTACAGCGAGAAGGCGGCGTAGACGTACCAGTCGTACCACTCGACCATATTGCCGACGGAGCCACTGAAGATCGATTTGATGCGGCTGGAAGTGGTGCGCTCTTTAGCCGGCACAGCCGCCGACCCCAGAGGCAGGGCGTTGGAGTTATCCATTGAAGGATCCTTCATCTAGTTGTTTTTATGGAGCCGCACGAACGCAGCCTGGTTTGGGCTATAGCAGGAGCTGTGCCAAACAGATGAAGGCCCGGAATAGAAGGGTTACAAGATTTTTTTGAGCGGAAAGTTGCTGATGATTCTTGGGTGATGAGCGGAAAACCGCTTATGGCTGCTGGCCTCGAAGGCGTCCTGAAAGGCGATACAAACGTCAGCCTAGAGAAACATCTCCCGCACCAACCCATGCCGCTGCATCTTTTCATTGAAAGTGCGACGCGGCAGTTGCAGCTCGGCCAGCACCGCCTTGATATCGCCTTTGTGCCGCGTCAACGCAGCCTTTAGGCAATGCGCTTCGAAAGCTTCCTGCTGCGCCGCCAGGGATTGCCCGGCCTCGATGCCTTCAGGCTCCGGTTCACCCAGGCCCAGCACCTGGCGCTCGGCGACGTTGGCCAGCTCGCGCACATTGCCCGGCCAGTCATGGCTGAGCAGGCGCCCCAGTTGCGCACCGCTCAACGGTTCGACGCTGCGGCCCAGGCGCTCGGCGGCACTTTGGGCAAAGTGGTCGAACAATAGCGGGATATCTTCGCGGCGCTCGCGCAACGGCGGCAGGCGCAGTTGCGCAACGTTCAAACGGTAGGCCAGGTCTTCGCGAAAGCGCCCGGCGCGGGCCTCTTCAAGCAAGTCGGGCTTGGTGGCGGCAATGATGCGCAAGTCCACATGGATACTTTGGTTGGAACCCAGGCGCTCGAGCTTTTGCTCTTGCAGCACGCGCAACAATTTGACCTGCTGGGCCAGCGGCATGCTTTCGATTTCATCCAGGAACAGCGTGCCGCCGTGGGCATACTCCAGCTTGCCGATGCGTTTGCCCTGAGCGCCGGTAAACGCGCCGCTTTCGTGGCCGAACAACTCGGCTTCAAACAACTGCTCTGGGATCGCCGCGCAGTTGAGTGCGACAAAGGGCTTTTTGGCCCGTGGGCCAAAATCATGCAGGCAACGAGCGACCAATTCCTTGCCACTGCCCGTTTCGCCACGAATCAGCACATTGACCGGCAAGCTGGCCAGGTCCAGCACTTGGCGGCGCAGGGTCTGTAAACCGCGCGACACGCCCAAAAGGCTTGATTCCAACTGCGCCCGATGGTCGGCCTGTTGATGCAGGCGACGGTTTTCCAGGATCAACCCGCGTTTGTCCAAGGCGCGGCGCAGGCTGTTGAGCAGTGCGTCCGGGCTGAAGGGCTTTTCCAGAAAGTCATAGGCACCGTCGCGCATGGCTTCCACGGCCATCGGCACGTCGCCATGGCCGGTGAGCAAGATCACCGGCAAGTCGGCGTCACGCCGCTGCACTTCGGCCAGCAGCTCCAGGCCGCTGAGGCCGGGCATGCGCACGTCGCTCAGGATGACTCCGGGAAAATCCTTGGGCAGTTGCGCCAGGCATTCTTCAGCGCGGCTGAACAGCTGCACTTCAAAACCCGACAGGCTCAACCACTGTTCGACGGCCGTGCGAATACTCGCCTCGTCATCCACCACAATCACCGCGTTCAACATAGGTCGGGCGTCTCCAGCGCGATAGGCAAGGTCAAGGTGAATACCGCGCCGTCGCCACGGTTGCCGGCGAGCAGGCGCCCGCCCAGTTCATGCACGATGGCATAGGACACGGCCAACCCCAAGCCAAGCCCGTCGCCCACAGGCTTGGTGGTGAAGAAGGGATCGAACACGCTGTTCAAATGGGCCTCGGCAATCCCGCCGCCGCTGTCGCTGACGGTCAGTCGCCACAGCTGTTGGTCGGCGTGCAGACGGATTTCCAGGCGTTTGCGCGGCTTGTCGGCCATGGCATCCAGCGCATTGCGCAGCAGGTTGATCAGCACTTGTTCCAGACGAATCGCGTCACCGCGTACCCAGGCGGGGCGGTTCAGGTCCAGCACTACACCAATGGCTTCGTCGCGCAGGCGGGCGTCGAGCAGGTGCAGGGATTGGTCGACCACCGTGGCCAAATCCAGCCGTTCACGCAGGCCGCTGGGGCTCTTGCGGGCGAAGGTCTTAAGGTGGCCGGTGAGCGCTGCCATGCGTGTGAGCATGTCGTCCAGCGGGGTGAGCGCCTTATAGGCATCGTCCACGCGGCCGTGATCGAGCAGCAGGCGCAAGGTCGCCAATTGCATGCGCTGGGTGGTCAGCGGCTGATTGATCTCATGGGCGAGGGCGGCGGACATTTGGCCCAAGGCCGCCAGCTTGGCCGACTGCACCAGGCCATCTTGCGCGGTGCGCAGCGCCTGGGTGCGTTCTTCGACAAGCTGTTCCAGCTCTTCGCGGCTGCGTTGGCGCAAACGGGCCAGGCGCCAGCGTTGGTTCAGGAACAGCACCAGGAACACCAGCGCCAGCCATGACCCGGCGGCGGCAAGGCCGGCATTGCGTTGATCTTCAAAGGCGAACTGCGGTTTGCGCAGCAGGTGCAAGGTCCAGCCTTCGGCTTTGAGCGGCAAAGATTCCCAGATGTAATTGGCGTTGCCGTCGGGGCCTTTAACGCGCATCAGGTGGCTGTTTTCGTCAAAGCGTTGCAGCGTCTGAGTATCCAGCGGCTGCAGTTGTTTCTTGTCGTATTGGCGAGTCGCCTTGAGTTCAGCAAGGTCACTGGCCGATAAGGGGCGCAAGTTACGGTAACGCCAGCCCGGCTGATTGGCGATAAACACGATGCCACGCGCGTCGCTGACCAACAGCAGGTCGTTGCCCTGAGCCCATTCGCGCTCAAGTTCGGGGAATTCCAGCTTCACCACCATGGCGCCGAGGAACTGTTCGTGCTCATCGACCACCGCGCTGGAGAGGAAATAACCCGGAATACCGGTGGTCACCCCCACCGCATAAAAACGCCCGGTGCCTTGGCTCAAGGTCTGGCTGAAATACGGGCGAAACGCGTAGTTGTGCCCGACATAACTGCTGGGCAGGTTCCAGTTACTGGCGGCCACGGCCAGGCCGTTACGGTCCATCAGCTCCAGGGTGGAAGACTGTGCGGCACCGTTGATGCGTTCCAGCTTGCGGTTGAGCAGGTCCTGGGTGGCGGTGTCCAGCGGGGCTTTGAGGGCGCTGATCATTTCCGAATCCAGCGCCAGGACGGCGGGCAGGGCACGGTAACGTTCGATCAGGGTGTGCAAGGAATTGGCATACAGCGCCAGTTGCTGATTGGCGCGAGCGGCGTCATCCACCAAAGCCTGGCGTTCGGCATGGCGGGTGGCCAAGGCGGCGGCCAGCACGGCGCCGGCGATGATCAACAGCGAGTAGAAAGTCAGGCGCAGAGGGCGTGGGATCACGATCATACGGTGATGAACAGGCGCGGTAAGGGGCAAGCACCATAGCATGAGTAGGATTGTATTTTGTGGCGAGCGCGGCTTGTGTGGGAGCGGGCTTGCTCGCGAATGCGGTGTATCAGTGACAGATAAATTGACTGACCCACCGCTTTCGCGAGCAAGCCCGCTCCCACGTGACCGCGTACACAATAAAAAAAGCGACTGTGCCGTGGGGCCGCAGTCGCCTTTTTCCTTGCGGGGAAGTGCTTACTGCACTTCTACCGCCAGGCTTTCACTGATCTTTTTCTGCCAGATGGCAGGACCGGTGATGTGTACGGATTCGCCCTTGCTGTCCACCGCAACGGTGACCGGCATGTCTTTGACGTCGAACTCGTAGATCGCTTCCATGCCCAACTCAGCGAAGGCAACAACGCGCGACTTCTTGATGGCTTGCGCCACCAGGTAAGCAGCACCACCCACGGCCATCAGGTACACGGCCTTGTGGTCCTTGATCGCTTCGATCGCAGTCGGGCCGCGCTCGGATTTGCCGATCATGCCCAACAGGCCGGTTTGCTCGAGGATCTGACGGGTGAACTTGTCCATCCGCGTGGCCGTGGTCGGGCCAGCCGGGCCAACCACTTCTTCGCGCACCGGATCAACCGGGCCGACGTAGTAGATAAAGCGACCCTTGAGGTCCACCGGCAGGGTTTCGCCCTTGTTGAGCATCTCGACCATGCGCTTGTGCGCCGCGTCGCGACCGGTGAGCATCTTGCCGTTGAGCAACACGGTTTCGCCCGGCTTCCAGCTTTGTACTTCTTCCGGGGTCAGGGTGTCGAGGTTGACGCGGCGGGCCGACGGGCCGGCTTCCCAGACGATTTCCGGGTAGGCGTCCAGCGATGGTGCTTCCAGCGACGCCGGGCCTGAACCGTCGAGCACAAAGTGTGCGTGACGGGTGGCGGCGCAGTTGGGGATCATGCACACCGGCAGCGAGGCGGCGTGGGTCGGGTAGTCCATGATTTTTACGTCGAGCACGGTGGTCAGGCCACCCAGGCCCTGGGCGCCGATGCCCAGTTGGTTGACCTTCTCGAACAGCTCCAGACGCATTTCTTCGATACGGTTCTGCGGGCCGCGCTTTTTCAGCTCGTGGATATCGATGGACTCCATCAACACTTCCTTGGCCATTACCGCAGCTTTCTCGGCGGTGCCGCCAATGCCGATGCCGAGCATGCCCGGTGGGCACCAGCCGGCGCCCATGGTCGGAACGGTTTTGAGCACCCAGTCGACGATCGAGTCGGACGGGTTGAGCATGGCCATTTTCGACTTGTTCTCGGAACCGCCGCCCTTGGCTGCCACGTCCACTTCCACGGTGTTACCCGGGACGATGGAGTAGTGGATGACCGCCGGGGTGTTGTCCTTGGTGTTTTTACGGCTGCCTGCCGGGTCGGCCAGGATGGAAGCCCGCAGGACGTTTTCCGGCAGGTTATAAGCCTGGCGCACGCCCTGGTTGATCATGTCGTCCAGACTCATGGTCGCGCCGTCCCAACGCACGTCCATGCCCACGCGCACGAACACGGTCACGATACCGGTGTCCTGGCAGATCGGGCGATGGCCGGTGGCGCACATGCGCGAGTTGATCAGGATCTGGGCGATGGAGTCACGAGCTGCCGGCGATTCTTCGCGCAGGTAGGCTTCGTGCATGGCCTGGATGAAGTCAACGGGGTGGTAGTAGGAAATGAATTGCAGTGCGTCGGCAACGCTCTGAATCAGGTCGTCTTGCTTGATCACGGTCATGAGTCGCGCTCCTCTATAAGGGAACATTCAATAAAGGTGGCTTCAGTGTTGCATCGGTCGGCTGAAGCCACCTTTCCAAGGCACGCCAATGGTGCAGGCGCGACGCTAAAAAGGCGCGGCAGTATAACCCGACGCGGTGGCCGATACACCCGACTATGGTCAAACTGTCGCAGGCATGATTCCCTGTGCGGGTCCCTTCTGATTGAGCCTTTATATGCCTGAACTGCACGTCGGCGAACGCCACTGGTCGGTAGCCACCGGCAGCAACCTGCTGGATGCCTTGAATCAGGCGGGTGTGGCTGTGCCCTATAGTTGCCGGGCGGGCAGTTGCCATGCGTGCCTGGTGCGTTGCCAGGGTGAGGTGGGTGATAAGCAGCCCGATGCGCTGAGCCCGGCGCAGCGTCAGGACGGTTGGCGTCTGGCCTGCCAGTGTGAGGTTGTCGCAAATTTACAGGTTGAAGCATTTGACCCGCTGCGCGATGGCTTGCCCGCGCAAGTGGTGGGCGTCGACTGGTTGAACCCCGAGGTACTGCGCCTGCGCCTGCAACCCGAACGTGGCCTGCGCTATCGCGCCGGGCAACATCTGGTGCTGTGGGCAGGGCAAGTAGCGCGCCCGTATTCGTTGGCCAGCTTGCCCCAGGAAGACCCGTTTCTGGAGTTTCACCTCGATTGCCGCCTGCCGGGCGAATTCAGCGACATTGCCCGGCAGCTACAGGTGGGCGACAGCCTGCGCCTCGGCGAATTACGCGGTGGGGCATTGCAATACGATCCTGACTGGCAGTCCCGGCCACTTTGGCTGCTGGCGTCGGGCACCGGCCTCGGGCCGTTATGGGGCGTGCTGCGCGAGGCGCTGCGCCAGGATCACCAAGGCACCATCCGCGTGATTCACCTGGCCCATGATGCCGATGGGCATTATCTGGCCGAACCCTTGGCGCAATTGGCTGCGCAGCACGCGAACCTGACTGTGCAGCTGTGGACGGCGGCGGAGTCGGCCCAGGCATTGGCGCAACTGCGGCTTGTTTCGCGGCAAACTCTGGCCTTACTCTGCGGGCACCCCGCCAATGTCGAAGCGTTTTCCAAACGCCTGTTCCTGGCGGGGTTGCCGCGCAATCAACTGCTGGCCGATGTGTTCCTGCCGCGTGGTTGAGCGCTGACTTTTCCAGCCGCGAGATTCGCCATGACCGACGCCATCCTGCTGCAACGCGAAGGTGGGCTGCTGACCCTGCAGCTCAATCGCCCTGACAAGAAAAACGCCCTGACCCGCGCCATGTACATCCAACTGGCCGAGGCGCTGGAGCAGGCTGATGCGGATTCAAGTATCCGTGCGGTGCTGATCCAGGGCAGCGACGCGTGTTTTACCGCCGGCAACGACATCGCCGACTTCCTCGAGCAGCCGCCCAGTGATCTGGACAGCCCACCATTCCACTTCATGAACAGCCTGCTCAACTGTCGCAAGCCGGTGATCGCGGCAGTGGCGGGTGCTGCGGTTGGTATTGGTACGACGCTGTTGCTGCATTGCGACCTCGTCTATATCAGCCGCGATGCGCGCTTGCGCATGCCTTTCGTCAACCTGGGGTTGTGCCCGGAGTTTGGCTCCAGCCTGATCCTGCCTCGACTGCTGGGGCATGCGAAAGCGGCTGAACTGTTGCTGTTGGGCGAAGGCTTTACCGGTGAGCAGGCGGCGGCGTGGGGGATTGCGACTGAGGCGCTGGGCAGCGGTGAAGCGGCGCTGGCCAAGGCTCGGGAAGTTGCGCAGCGTTTTGAAAGCCTGGCGCCGGGCGCGGTGCAGGTCAGCAAGCAGCTGATGAAAAGTGTCGACCGTGAACAGTTGCGGCAGGTGATTGAGGACGAGGGGGCGTTGTTTGTGCAGCGCTTGAAGTCGCCGGAGGCGATTGCGGCGTTGTCGGGGTTCATCACGCGGCGCTGAAGCTGTGTTGATTGGTTGGATGCCTTCGCGAGCAAGCCCGCTCCCACATTCGAATGTATTCGCAGATCAACATGTGGGAGCGGGCTTGCTCGCGAAGGGCCATTGAATTCAACCTCTACGTTCGCCTGAAACAAAAAGCCCCGCCATTCACATGGCAGGGCTTTTGTTTTTCAGCGTGTCACTCAGAACTGCGGGTCGCCCACGTGCAGGATCTTCATGCCATTGGTGCCACCGGTGGTGTGGTAGCTGTCGCCCTTGGTCAGGATGACCCAGTCGCCTTTCTCTACGACGCCACGCTTGACCAGTTCGTCGATCGCCTTCTGGCTCACTTCGTTCGGTGCCAGCGAAGCCGGATCGAACGGAATGGTGTACACGCCACGGAACAACGCTGCGCGGGCCTGGGCTTCGCGGTGCGGGGTGAACGCGTAGATCGGTACCGACGAACGGATACGCGACATGATCAACGGCGTATAGCCACTTTCGGTCAGGGCAATGATCGCTTTAACGCCCGGGAAGTGGTTGGCGGTGTACATGGCAGCCAGGGCGATGCTCTGGTCGCAGCTTTCGAACACTTTGCCGATACGGTGGCTGGAGGTCTTGCTGGTCGGGTGCTTTTCGGCACCGACGCAGATACGCGCCATGGCCTGTACGGCTTCCAGCGGGTAAGGGCCGGCAGCACTTTCAGCCGAGAGCATCACGGCATCGGTGTAGTCGAGTACGGCGTTGGCCACGTCGGACACTTCGGCACGGGTCGGCATCGGGTTCTGGATCATCGACTCCATCATTTGGGTCGCCACGATCACGGCCTTGTTGTGGCGGCGTGCGTGCAGGATGATCTTCTTCTGGATACCGATCAGCTCGGCGTCACCGATTTCCACGCCCAGGTCACCACGGGCAACCATCACGGCGTCGGATGCATTGATCAGGGCGTCGAGGGTTTCGTCATCGGCCACGGCTTCGGCGCGTTCGATCTTCGCCACCAGCCAGGCGGTGCCGCCGGCTTCGTCGCGCAGTTTACGGGCGTATTCCATGTCAGCGGCGTCGCGTGGGAAGGACACGGCGAGGTAGTCCACTTCCATTTCGGCGGCGAGTTTGATGTCGGCCTTGTCTTTTTCAGTCAGGGCCGGTGCGGTCAGGCCACCGCCGCGACGGTTGATGCCTTTGTGATCGGACAGCGGGCCGCCGATGATCACGGTGCAGTTCAGCTCTGTCGAGGAGGCTGTGTCGACGCGCATGACCACGCGGCCATCGTCCAGCAGCAGTTCGTCGCCGACGCCGCAGTCCTTGACCAGGTCCGGGTAGTCGATACCCACGACTTCCTGGTTGCCTTCAGTCAGCGAGTGGCTGGTTGAAAAGGTGAACTTGTCACCGATCTTCAGCTCAATGCGCTTGTTGGCGAATTTGGCGATACGGATTTTCGGGCCTTGCAGGTCACCCAGCAGGGCCACGAAGCGGCCGTGCTTGGCGGCCAGGTCACGCACCAGCTTGGCGCGAGCCTTGTGCTCGTCCGGGGTGCCGTGGGAGAAGTTCAGACGGGCAACGTCCAAACCAGCCAGAATCAGCTGTTCGAGGACTTCCGGCGAGTTACTGGCCGGGCCAAGGGTGGCGACGATTTTGGTGCGACGGACGGACATGCACAGACTCCTGAGTTCAAGCGCTGAGGAAGGCTACTATGCTCTTTGGTTGTAGTCATTGTTCGTTTGCACTACTTATCGAAGATTCGCTTGTTTTCGCTCCAATTGAATAGATGAACGCCCTTGAAGATTTTCGACGCGGGGTCGATACACTGCACAAGACAGGAGAACCCCCATGCGAATTTTGCTCATTGCTGCCCTGGCCGTCAGTGTTGTCGGCTGTACCCGTTGGTCGATGGACCATCATTTGAACAACGCTTATCGCGCCTATGGGGTGGGTGATTGCGAGCGCGTGACCCTGGAATTGTCTCAGGTGGACCGCGAGAGCCGTACCCGTCGGTATGTGCAACCGGAAGTTTCGATGCTGCGCGGGCAATGCCTGGAGCGCCAGAAGCTGTTTGTCGATGCGGTGCAAACCTACCAGTTCATCATCAATCAATACCCGTCCAGCGAGTATGCCTACCGCGCCCGCGCCCGGCTCGACACCTTGCAGCAACTCGGCCATTACTCCGGCGCGAGTGTCGCGCAGCCACGGCCCGCATCACTTTGATGATATTTGTCATTCTATAGCTGGCCCGTCGCCAGTCTTAAGCTATTCTTTGAGTGTCCGTTTGACAAGTTTATGTTCAAACGAATGGATTGCTTGGGATTGGCAGCAGTAGGGCGATCAAGCGCACGCTGATTTCGCACCAATTTCCAGGGAGAGCGAACATTCAGTGTTCGTTCCGAATAACTGGCGCGGCCACTGTTATGGCCAATGGATGGCGATTTCATCATGTTTACCGACCGAAGGATTCAGCGGCATCAGTTGTCTGGTTTCTTGAAAGTGTTCAACCGGCTTACGGATAAGCCTATTGGCTACTTGGGGAACGTGTCCGAAGATGGGCTGATGTTGATCAGCCAATTACCCATGATGGTTGATGTAGCATTTGAACTGCGTTTGAAAATCCCCATGGCAGACGGCGAGTTCCAGGCCATTGACCTCACGGCGATGTGCTTGTGGAGCCACGAAGATGTCAACCCACAGCACTATGACTCAGGATTTCGCGTGGTCGAAGCGCCTGAGGCATACGGGCAATTGATCAGTGCCCTGTGCCACTACTTCAGCTTTGATCCTCTGCAGGCTTCCGCCTAGGCATTGCGCGTTGTCGACCCGGCTCGGATGGGGTTAGCCGAGCGTATGGTCGTGTGCTTGAGTCATAAAACACCGGCCTTTTTCCAGTTCAGATAACGCGTCACCAAGGCGGCCCCCAGCCCCGACGGTGGCGTATCGAGTACCGATAAACCGTGGGCACTCAAGCGCTCATGCAGATCGTTTCTCTTGTTGAGATAGTCGACAGTCCCGCTGTAGGCCAGCGCCTCAGGCAAGGTTTGCACCGGGGCCTGGCGCAGTTGGTCGAGTACGTCTTCGCGCAGGCTGGCGACCAGCACCCGGTGTTGTCGGCTGATGCGCTTAACCGCTGCGAGTAATTCCTCATCATCTTCATCGCGAAGATTGGTCACCACGATCACTAATGCCCGACGTTTTTGCCGCGCCAGTAATTGGCTGGCGGCGGCCGCATAGTCGGCAGTGCGTCGGGTGGTATCGAGGTCGTAAACGGCATTGAGCAATACGTTCAGTTGGCCGCTGCCCTTGACGGGCGCCAGGTAGCGTGGCTGGTCGCAGGCAAAGGTGCACAGGCCCACTGCATCGCCTTGGCGCAAGGCAACGTAACTGAGCAACAGGCAGGCATTGAGGGCGTGGTCGAAGTGAGCGAGCTCCGCGTCCTGGCTGCGCATGCGCCGGCCACAATCGAGCATGAACACTATCTGCTGGTCACGTTCGTCCTGATATTCCCGCGCGATGGGCGTGCGCTGGCGCGCGGTGGCCTTCCAGTCGATCTGCCGCAGGCTGTCGCCTTCGCGAAACTCGCGCAACTGATGAAACTCCAGCCCCAACCCGCGCCGTTGGTGTTGCCGAACTCCCAACTGGCTCAACCAATTGTCCACGCCCAACAGCTGTGCGCCGTACAAACGCGCGAAGTCCGGGTACACACGGGTTGTATCGCGGGCCTCAACCAAACGCCTCGCAGACCATAGCCCCAGAGCGCTGGGCAAGTGAACCTCGCAGCGACTGAAAGTGAAGTGTCCACGCCGCAAGGGCCGCAATCGATAGCCCAGTTCGCTTCGCTGGCCTGGGAGCAGTTCGATGGCCTGCGGCATATGCTCTACGCTCAGCCCGTCGGGTGCGTGGTCGAATACCTGCACGGTCAGCGGCTGCGGGTAGTCATGTTCGAGGGTCAGGCGTACCTCACCCCAACGGCCCAGGGCCAGGCTGCCGGGCATCTGCCGTTGCACCCGTGGGCACGGAAGGCGCCGCAGGCGCAGGGCGTCCAGCAGCGCCAATAGAAACAGCGCCAGCAGCAGGCCCCACGCCACTTTATGCAGCGTGTCGGGCACCTTGAGCTGCAGCGCCGTAGCCGTACCCAAGAGGATGTTCAAACCCAAGAGGACACCGAGCCAGATCAGCAGCAGACGAGTTGGCTTCATGGCCGGGTCATTGCCGAGGTGCCGGAATCTGGTCCAGCAGTTGCTTGAGCACCTGGTCCACTTCCAACCCGTCAATGTCCAATTCGGGAGCGATACGCACCCGATGGCGCAGCACCGCCAAAGCGCAGCCCTTGATATCGTCCGGGGTGACGAACTCGCCGCCGCGCAGCAGAGCCCGGGCGCGGGCACCGCGTACCAGAGCGATGGAGGCGCGCGGCCCTGCACCGATCGTCAGCCCTGGCCAACTGCGAGTGGCGCGGGCCAGGCGCACGGCGTAGTCGAGTACTTGCTCATCCAGCGGCAGTTCGCTGGCAATTTGCTGCAGCTGCAACACGTCCTCTGCCTGCAGCACCGTGCGCAGTGGCTGCACATCCAGCATGTCGGCCCTGGAGGAGCGGGTAACTTCGCGCACCATCTCCAGTTCCTGCTGCGCATCGGGGTAATCCATGCGCACTTTGAGCATGAACCGGTCCAGTTCGGCCTCGGGCAGGGGATAGGTGCCCTCCTGTTCGATGGGGTTCTGGGTTGCCAGCACCATGAACGGTTGGCCAATGGGCAGCGCCTCGCCCTCGAGGGTGACTTGGCGTTCCTGCATGGCCTCAAGCAGGGCTGCCTGGGTCTTGGCGGGCGCGCGGTTGATTTCATCGGCCAGCAACAAGTGGGTGAACAGCGGCCCCTTGCGCAGCTTGAACTGTTCACTGTGCAGGTCGTACACAGCGTGGCCGGTGACATCGCTGGGCATCAGGTCCGGGGTGAACTGGATACGTGCAAAGTCGCCACCAAAACAGCGGGCCAGCGCACGAACCAACAGGGTTTTGCCCAGGCCTGGCACACCTTCGAGCAGTATGTGGCCACCGGCGATCAAGGCGGTGAGCACGTCGTCGATCACCTGGTCCTGGCCAATCACCGCCTTACGCAGTTCAACACGCAGAGCCTGTGCTTGCTGGCTGGCCTTTTGAAGGTTTTCGGCAGTCAGGGCGGTGGCCGTTGGAAATTCGCTCATAAATTCCGGAGCCTTGCTAACCGTTACATTTGATTTATCGTCCATAATTCAAGTAGTTACCTAATCTAACGATTTTTTGGATGCTGAAGGTCTCAGACCTATAGGCGAAAATGCAGCTCCGAAGGTCAGGCCGACGCAAATGTACTGGAACTCATCGCTTGGTGAGCGTTAGGCCAAGCTTCCTTACTGGAGACTTGGGGCCTTCTAACGCAATCTCCCTGCGGTTTCGATTTCTGGCGCTCGGGCCTTCTTAGTTTCGCAAGATGGCTGGAGTGAACTCAGGCTGATTGATCGAGCCGCATCTCACCCTCGTACAGGACCGCACCTGAGGCTTCGGCGATATCCAATCGTCAGCTCCTGATTCAGAAAGCTAGTACTAAACCGCGAACGGCGCCGGGATATCCGATATGCCCAGCATACTAGGCATAAGGTTTTCGCGAAATTATATACAGGCGATTCAGTTTGGCCGCAGCACTCTAGAAGTAGCCACATAGGTACGTGTGAGCAGAGCGCAGCGGACCCGAGAACTGATCAGTTATCACGTTTAATCGCTGGAAATTGGCGTCTCCAGGTGACAGCCCGTCTTCGGATGGACAGCTTGATGTCAAATCAGTAGCCTCAAGCCACTTCCTCCGAGCCTCATGTAGTTCTTGGGCGCCCACGGAGCGGGCTTATCTTTAAATGGAGGTCAGGATGCCTTTTGCCGCGATACGGGGAGCCACAGCTCTTACTGACGAAATCGAGCTTGAGGCGCATCTCGCCTCTCTTCTTAGATTAGAAAATATTGGATTGCTGTTAGGTGCCGGAGCATCGGTTGCCGCTGGCGGTCTGACGATGATCGCGTTATGGAGCCAATTTGTCCGCGAGTGCGCTGACGACGCCGAATGGATGGTCGAGCATGGCTTCATCGACGCTCAAGCCATAGCGGACCCAAAACCTACCACGCCGAATATAGAGCACCTAATAGATGCTCTTGAAATTGCTTTGTCCGATTGGACTAGGCAGATGAAAAAGTTTGCAGAAGAAGTGGATTACGCGGACGGGGAGGAGGCACTGGGGCAAAACCTAGATGACCTGAAGACTGCAAAAGCGGCGCTCTTTAGAACTGTCGTCAGTGCAGCTTTGCTCCGGGAGGAATGGTGGCTTTCTCCAAGTGGTATCGAAACAGATGACGCAGCCCTCGCGAGCCAAAGAACAATTCTTCAAAAGCTGGTTTCGGCAAGACAACCTGGTCAAGCCTCTCCTTGGATATTCACCACGAACTATGACCTAGCAATCGAATGGGCCGCAGAGTCAATCGACCTCCAGGTTTCTAACGGCTTCCTTGGCGTACATACCAGGCGCTTTTCGCCTCAAAGCTTCGACTTGGGATTTCGCAACACTCAAGCGAGGGGGGAGGCAAGGTTCGGCGTTTACAATATTTACTTGGCAAAACTACACGGATCGCTGACATGGAAGCAGGAGGGCGGTCAGGTATTTGAAGTGGCGGCTCCACTGGCCCATCAACGTATCAGGCAGTTCATGGCTGAAAGAGACGGCTCGGACCTTGGCTTGATGGTAATGCCCAGAGCGGCCAAATACATGGACACTATCGGATATGTCCTGGGAGAGCTTTTCCGTAGATTTGCTGAGTTCATGTCTAAGCCGCAAAGCTGTTTGATCCTGTGCGGATACGGATTTGGAGACGAGCACATAAACCGGCTCATTCGGTCAGCGCTTCTGAACCCCACACTTCAGCTCGTCATTTACTCATCTGGCTTCAGTGGTGATCCGGCGGATGCCAATTTGCCTTCAGCTCTACGAAAACTGCTTTCGTTAAAAAACCCTCGTATCACCGTGGTAGGGGGTGGAGCCGGTCACGCTTACATTGATTCCTTGGCCCGCCATCTACCAGACCCTCTTATCTACGATGATGACATGCGGAAATTTGAAAAGGCCCTGAGGGACGATCACGAGGCCCAAGAGCCATTACTGGATGACTTGATATGAGAAGCCGCCTGCCAGTCGGTTATGTAGTGAAGATCGAAGGTTCGGATGTAACGTTGAATCTTTTGGATATGCACCGAGGACAGTTGGCGTCTCATGCCCAAGGTGTTTCGTCAGTAACCGAGGTTGGCAGCCTTCTCGTGCTGGATGCGGGCAGTCGCGCCTTAGTAATGAAAGTTATCTCGCTAAGCTTTGACGAACCGCGTGAGGCTCACAGGCTAGGGATCGGCTCCAGCACGCATCAAAGTGAGCCGCTTAGAAACGTCTCCGGTGTCGTAGTTGGAAGACTATCTAGGGAGGGCGGAAAGCCTCGCTTCATCAGCGATTCCTTAGCAACGCCACCACTCGGGGCTGAGGCCTTCCCTCTCAATACCGATGAGCTTGCGGCAATCCTCAACTGCGAGGACGTCAACGACATCCCCATCAAGCTTGGCGACGACCTTCGCGGCGGCGGAAGCCTATATGTGGGTCTTGAGAGCTTAATTTCCAGACACGTAGCAGTGCTGGGCAGTTCTGGCCAAGGTAAAAGTTGCTTTACAGCAGCAGTGCTCCAACAGATCGTAAAATTGCCAAGCGCGAGGATTGTTGTATTCGACATCAATGGAGAGTACGAAGATGCGCTAGCTCTTCAGGATCTACCAGAGGATGCTGTGAAATGCACAACCATAGGCGGGCAAGATCCCGGTGCTTTCAAAATTCCTTACTACGCTCTCGGTCGCCATGGCTTAAACAGGCTACTGATTCCAAGCGAAAAGACCCAGCGTCCTGCGCTTACCTTCGCCCTAGAGCATCTCCATCAAGTTCAATGGTTTGCTCAGCCGAAAGGAGTAGGTCTCGTGAACGACGTCGGTCCTTTCCTATTTGATGACTGCCGCCAAGGTGGAGCCAATGAGGCTGATAGTAGGATTCAGCAAATACGCAGTGGCAGGGCCGCTACAGCAGCTAGATGGCCAAACATGGCAGCACTCGGAGCACTTGTTGCTGAAAGCCATGGAATACAGCCCACGGCGAGAGGACCTGAAAGAAATGCCTTCAGCTATTCCAACGTCTCACCTCTGATCACCAGGATTAACCGATTCGCCGAAGATCCAATGTTTCGAGCTGTAGTGGACGTTGAGGGTGGTCCCGGTTCAGGGGGAGGGCTTAATTGGGCACAGGAATCTACTCATCTGGTAGAGCAGATTTTTGGCGGACAAGACGAGCCGTGGAGAGTGCATATAATAAACCTTCGGCATCTATCGCATGATCTGACGCCGTTTGTCCTTGGTTCGCTTCTGGAACTATACGCGTATGAGTTGTTTCGCCGAGGCCAGGAAAACAAAATTCCTACCTTGTTGGTGTTGGAGGAGGCTCACCATTACCTCCGCCCTATCGGGTCGGGCGAGGAAGCAGGTGAAAATTCGCTAGCCTACGAACGGTTAGCCAAGGAAGGACGAAAATTCGGATTGGCGCTTTGGCTCAGTACGCAGCGACCATCTGAAATTTCACCAACGGTATTATCGCAGTGCAATAACTGGGTGACATTCAGGCTTACATCGGAAAAGGACCTTGCTTCTATCCAAGCTGCGAGCGAATGGGCAGACCGAAGAGAAATCCGTCGCATTGCCGGGTTGCCTAGGCAAACAGCCATAGTTTTTGGAGGAAGCATATCTATGCCTACTCTAATCCGTGCCGCCGAGGCTTCCCCAACACCGCGTTCAGGTGACGCAGAATTTCGTGCATGGGCGGAGAATCGTCCCGTTCCAAGACCGGCAGCGCCAGCACCACCTGCACCACCTGCGCCACCTCAGCCTCCCGTCATTCCGGCAGCATGGCCAGATCCACAACCCTTCGATGAAGATGTTCCATGGTAGTTCTAAGCATCATCTTGAGGCCTAGGGATCTGCGGCACGCAGGGTAGGCCGGACCCTCACCAGCTTAAGGGGTTGTCAATAAATCCTGCCATGTAGAGCTGCCGCTCAATATCTCTAATCGTCTGGAGCAGAGGATCGGTGGGCTGCATGAAATGCTTCGCCAGAATCAGGGGCAAAGCCTCATGCACCTCCAGCCGCTCACAGATTCGCGCTAAAACTGCAAGCGAGAGCGTTCGCTTGCCACGTTCTAAGTCACTTAAATATTGAATGGATACCGTGCCTAAGAAGTCTTTCTGCGTGAGTCCTTTGTGACGACGTAATGCCTGCACGGCCAAGCCGACAGCTTCGTTTAAATCCATCAATCATAGCCCGAGCAAAGCTAGCATTGGACGCAGGGATGAGCTATTTTTGGAATCAACGATAGGCGAATATAAGATATATCTTGATTGGTTGGCGTCCAACGAATCTCGGGCTTTGGTTGTCCGCCACCGCTTGGCACACCTGTCTTTGGGGCACGTTCCCCCTCATTTATTGTGAGTACTACGGAATGAATGACAGAATTCAAGCTGAAATATTAAAGCTGAAAGCAGATGCAATCGGGGTCGTATTCACTGGCTTCATTACACATGCGAGGGTTGAGCCCCCCGCCATGTTGACTGGTGAGGTCTGGGGACACGTATGTGCAGATGGATTTGGAAACTTCGCGGACGGGCACCGGATCGAGACGTCGGACATTTCCGAGATTCATTCCCGTGGCGAAAGCTTGTGGATCACCACGCGAAGTGGGAGCGACTACGGCATCCTTTCCTTCGCGTCCTTAGGTTGGAAGTATTTTGCTGATCTCTATAAAGCTCACCTCCAGCTTGATCAGCACGTCCCAAGCTCACCGCTTTGGCATATGACGTTGTCTCCGGAAAGGGTTCCTGGCCTTGCTATAAAGCCAAGGGAACGACCTCGTCGTGAGCTAGAGTCGCACAATGCGAAGGTGCTGAAGCGGGACCTACTCGGACCCGAGGAAAATACAAAATACATGGACCAGATGCAGGCGTTTGTTGACAACACAATTGAGACGCTGGAGCGGAATGGTGTGAACACTTTCAAGGCTCTTCGCTGATCAAGCTGCCAGACCATCGCATGCTGTATTTACTCAGGCTAGAAAGGTTCTCGAATGGCCAGACAGATTAATCTCGAATTAGATCTCAGGTGTCGATTCCCTGCTGCGTTCCATGCCTCGACGCATTTCAGGTTTGACTGTGGCGAAGGGTGGCTCGCAATCGTAGAGACACTCTGTTCGCTTCTGTCTCACGCAAATGAATGTACGGAACATGCCCCGACCCACCTAGTGGGTGCGGTGGAGAAGATGGGGACGCTGCGGATCTTGGTAGCTGGTCGTGCCACTCGTGCTAACGAATGGATCATGTTTGCGGAGCGGCACGCGGCTCGTACGTGTGAAATCTGTGGAGCGAACGGCAGACTGTTGTACATCGACGGTTGGCAGCGGGTGCGTTGCCAATCTCATGCGCAAACCACGCGACCTTTCGGAGAGGCCGACTAGCGTAGTTTCATAAGCCCACTTTGCTAAGTGCATGGTTCAATTGTCAAACGAGTTCTTAAGGTCGTAACGCATTTTTTTTGCGTAACATAGCTATGTTACGAACAAAAAATAGCGTTACGTCATTGTGCGTCCAGGCATGTGAAAGGGCTCCGAGTCGAAGGCAGTCAGAACGGAGTGCAGCTATCCACAAGCCTGGAGGATGGGTCTATTAGCATTGTGCAAAATTCGCACATTGCTATTCGAGAGTTGGGTAGACCGGTGCAGTCATCGCCCAGTGCACTGACAGAGGGCTATCGGCCGACAGCAGACGCTAGGCGGATCTCCATGGCGAAATCCGATATGGATGCCAGCCCGCAACGCCATCAGAGTGCATAGCAGCGCATCCAGTTTTCCAAGCTCTTTCGGCGAACCGTGGAGACGCAAAACAATTTTCTAAGGAGTTTTTATGCCTATCCCTTCCGCAGTTTGGAACACCATCGAATCCGACATGCGTGCCGTAACAGTCCTGACTCAGAGCGGCTGTGACACGCACGCGCTGGCCCTGCTGTTCAGTTCAATTGACAAAATGGCTTGGCTTACCAGCGCAAATATCGACCACACTCGTAGTGACTTCATACGTTGGGTCGACGATTACTTTCTACCAGCAGGCTCAATCTCTCTTGACGCAATTGACCTTTACGCAGCGAGATGCGGATTTCTCCATACTGGTTCCTCAGAGTCAAAACTGTTTCGCGACGGAAAAGCGAAGCAAATCTTTTATTCCGTCGGACCTCTTAGGCCACAGGGAGAGATACTGACCGAGGTCCACGCGAAGCTACCAAAATTAGGTCTCACACCAGACGACGTGGTCATAGTTCAGTGCATCGAACTGTTGGAGCAGTGGGTGGCAGCTATGGAGCGATTCACCGACGCCATAAAGGCAGACGCCTCCCTTGAGGCCCACACAAAAGAACGGGGTGAACTTCAATTGGCCGTTTTCCCAGTAGCTTGAGGCCACCTACGGCCTGTCCGCAGCCTCTAAAATTCCCTCACGATCGAATCGCCTCATCGCGAGTCCGCTTCGGGTGAGCGCAGCTGTTCGTAAATGGCGGATAACGACCCAAAGCTGCCTTTCGCGAGGTGTAGCTAATGGCCAAAAGCGGACAATCATAAAAGGCAGCTTTCGAGCATCTCAGCGTTGGCATTGCCATCTCTGCGCGCGAAGCCGCTGCGCTAAACTGGCGAGCGGCTTAGTCGACGAGTATCAGGCGAGCCGAGGTGAAGAATTAATTTCCCAGCGTCCTAAATGCTACTCGTCTAGACCATCAGGCTCACCGAACAAGTATTTTCCTGTATACCAAATCGACCGCCCAACATTGTGAATTAGCTGCTCTCCTTGCCGTAAGGGCGAGTTATCTTCATTGACGCCCGCGAGCTTGATAGCATCTGTAACCTTCGAACCAGTAGGGTGCGCATCTCCCACTCGCATGTCATAAGCACCGGCAATTTCCGCAAACACCCGCTGGGCGCCGTCGGTTCCAATACCCTGAGCCAGGATACTTTGTAGCAATTTATTCGAGCCAAGCTTATCTTTCTCCGCGTGTGTAGAAAGCTTGCGTAATTCGCGCACGTTGAGTCTGTCGGAGAATACTCGAATAATATCTTTGGCCAATCTGAGTAGGGTTGGCCTATCCCTACTCGCAAATCTAGATATTTGTTGTCCGATCTCAGTGTCATTAATATCATGGGTGAATAAGGATATATTGTATTTTTCTCGAAACCCATCTTCTAGAAGCCTCATGCTTCCAAAGAATAGTTCTTCAACCGCATGTGTAGATGCTGGTTTTGCCTTCACCTGGGACTCTAGCAACTCGCTTGAGACTTTGCCTTCTGGAGCAGTGTTATGTGCTGCCCAAACATGTTGTTCCCACGAGGCCAAGCGAGCGACGTCATAGGCGTAGACAGTAATTAGGTCAGCGCTATTGATCCCAAAGTGAGTTTTATACCCTGACGTGGACTGAATAGCCCCAGTTTCGCCAGTGTACCAGGTCAACTTAAAGCCGCGGTTATTCAGAAGCTCAGTGACAACGCTGGCCCGAAACCATAGCCAACGACCGATGTCCTCGTTCCTAAGCTCCCGTGATGGCATTCGAGTTCCATCAGTTTCCACGATGAATTGAGGGAGGTTCTGATCAGTATCTCCACGAACGCGCTGGCTTTTTGATTGGTGGTCGACCCACTCCTCCCGCCAAAACTCACCCTCGACCCGAACGCCTGCATAGCCTCCACGTTGCCCATCGGAGCTTTCATGGCCTGTGTTCGTATCATTTTCAGGCCCCATCACCGGAGCGTCTTCATCCTCATCGACGTCCGTCCGCCAAGCACGAAACATCGCCCAGCTTCCCCCGAACACGTCATTGAGATCCCTAACGATCAGCTCGAACCTACCGTTATCTCTTTCCTCGCTTCGTGTTTGCAAATTTGAATAATTGCTATTCTGCAAAGCGGCGATATTTTCTACTCTTTGTCGATAATACGATAGGCGAAGTGACAAATTTCTAGCTGCCAAATAATCAATTAGGAACTCTCTTTTTATTTCAATAAGACGATGTTCGCCGTTCGCGTCGAAGGTTTCGCGAGCTACTATTACAAAGTTTTCTTCAGGCCTAACCCAGTTGTCACCTTCTTTGATGAGACGCAGCGCAACGATGAGATCTGGACTCAACATCCATTTGTTGCCACCTATGACGGGTTGCGGCAGCACGTAAACTAGGTTAAAGCCTATGGGCTCTTTATCGTTATATTGATATTGATCGATTGAAGCATAATATCCATCTTCGTACGCATACGGCGCGACCGTGTGACCTATTCCTATGTCGCTCCAGCCAAGACGCTCTTCCACAAGGACTCGATGTTCTGGCGGGAATGCAACGGAGCCACAACCGAAATACTCACTGATATGACCTATCTCCTTCAAGTCTCCTTTCTTGTCTTCTACAGACGCTCTCAAAGGAACCCATGTCGCGTTGCAAAATACTCTGCGAGTTTCCTTGGTTTGGAGAATCCACTCTTCATTCATGGTTGAACTTCCGTTATTCATGATAGCGTTTGGTAATAAAGGCGTGCCCTTCGCCTTGTTTAGCATTTTAGCTCGCGACTGGTGGCATCGGTGCACAGGCTACGCAGGATGCCAGGGCTGAGGATAGAGTAGCAACGCACCTAGCCTTCGAGGGGCAGCTGTATGGATCTGCTGGTGCTCAAACGGGTGAGGAACCACGTTCAACGGAAGGCTCTTTTGGCCGGTAGCAGCCTGTCGCCACCGGCAGCAACCGACTCATAACGGACGCTCATAAGCAGGACGCAGGGAGCCTTTGGCCACCAAGCGCGACGAGGTGTTCGGCGTTGATCAAAGGGATGGGTGGAAAAAGCTGTTTCAATTGAATATTGTCCTGCATCGACATCGAGCAAGGTGCTGGAACCGCATGAGTAGTCCAACCCCAAATATCAGTGAACTTGTAGAGTCGTTGAAGGTGCAGGCTGGGTTGCTGATCCAGGCGTCAAAGATGGAAGCTGGAGAATCTCCTGATGCCCGCGACGAATTTACTCGTCAGCAATTGAGACGTGCATCGGAGCTGGTGAAAGGCGCAGTCGCTCTAGGGGCAATTGAAAACTCTGCATGCTTGGGAATTCTGAGCCGGAGCCTGCTTGAACAGCTGATCACGGTCTTGTGGGGCATCAGGTCTGTAGAGAATGCGGAGTCCCAAATGGGCGCGGGTCCCGCAGAGTTGGCGAAGGCGCTGAAAATGAACCTGAAAGCTGGCACCGCCAAAATGTTGGATCGAGACACGGGTGAGGACGTGACCGCCCAATTTCTGGAAAAAGAACAGGCAAAACGAACTCGTCGACGCAAATCCGTGGAGGATCAGGCCAAGGAAGCCGAGGTGCAGGATCTGTATACGGTGTTCTACCGACTGTTATCACTTGAAACGCATGGTCACAATGAGACCCCAGCCGAAAAAGCTGAGGCTAGCGCTTTGTGCGCCACTCACCTTCAGGGCATCGGCGCAATCAGCCGAGGTATCGGTCAGGCGTGTGTCTGCTGGCTGATAGGTAGGCAGTGGCCCGACAACGAATCGCTACGTGACGCATTAGGGCTAAATGGATGATTGCATAGTTTTGCCAGAGATCTAGACCCGGAAGAATATGGAACGGCTTCATACCGAAAATGACCTTGAAAACTTCTTACTCAAGCAGTGTGGGCGAAGCGTCACAATTGTCTCTGCATTTGCATCTTGTACAGTCGGGGTTCTGAAATCGATTGCCGCCAAAAAATGACGTTGAAGTGGCGGTGGGCACAATCAATGCCCTTACTTCGCCAACGTTTATCGACGAGGCTCGAACGCTTCTTCATCGGCGGCTTTGGGTAGATTTCCGAGGCAATGGTCTACGGCTAACAGCCTGCTGCTTAGCATCGGTAACACTAGCCAGAGGCTACCCCTAGCCACTTTCGCTTAGCGGCTTAGGGGACCGGCTTCGCCTAATGATGCGAGTTGGTAGCTCACCTCGGTTCCGTCCCCTAGCTGCTATGGATGGTATCCTCAACCTTGAATCCAGAACCGCAAGCTATGGTTATCCAAACCGCCGCCGTAAGAATTTACCCTTGCTTTGAACGTGGCTGGAATGTCAGCCCCATGGCCGCCTTTCTGGAAAAACTCCTTCACAGAATGTAGAGCTGATTGGCGAAGCTGATCCCATACACGGTACAACTCCGACTCCCTCTCCCGAGATTCTGCTGCCGCGCTTGACTTCCTTTTCGGCGGATAAACCATGTAAGAAGGTGTTGGCGAATGTTGGTGTATGAATTTGATATCCCCATAGACCCATGGGTCTATGACGTTGGTACGCCAGTGAAAGCGGATGGAAACGGTTAAATTATTGTTAATGCCGAAAGGCTGCATGACATGATCATCAACAAAAAAGAACTGGCCTTCTTTTTCTTCAGTTTCAACTCTGCTCTGCATCTGATTGACGGCTGAAATCAGGGCGCTGCCTGCGCGACGTGCATCCATTTCAGTTTCGGCGCGTTTCTTCGCAGACTTGGCCTTGGCGTACCCGGACAACGCCCGGTCGTAGATCCTCAATTGCTCAGCGATGTAGGCACCGCAGGACTCCAGATGCAACTCTCTCAGTGCGCCGGTTCCACCGTCATATAGGGTCTGGTCAACGAGCTTATACAGGCGATCAACGTCCACTGCTTTAATGCGCTCCTGCTGCTCAGGAGGTAGGTTAATTTCACTCATTTTCGTCCTTGCTCAGCCATCCAAAACCTGGCTGCTGGTCATCAGGGGTCTGACCTGTCTTCAATCCAAAGGCAGGCCCGTTTGGCTTATGGCTCAGCAGTTGGCCGACCGATCCCTTCGCCAATTTTTCCAAAGTAATAGTCCAATCGCAGTTTCAGCAACTCGGCAAACGGAGCCGTTTCGGTGCTGATGATCCTCAGCAGTTCTGCCTTCAAGCTGTCAGTCCAGTCATATTCATCAGCCAATGCTTTCCGGCTCATATGGTCATGTTCGTAGCGCTTGATAAGGCTCGCAAAAAGCTGCTCATTTGAGCAGGAGTCGATGATTAGCAGCTTCGCGAAATCCTTCACATCGATGAACTGAAGGAAAGGCGTGGCGGCATAGTTGCCGTCCTGGACACCATACTCATACAGCGAACTGTAGTTATCAGTACTGGCGGCCAAAAGCTCAACGTAGCCTCGCGCAACTGTTTGCATCTGACGATGGAACACTTCGTCCGTGGCCTTCTTCATCATGCTGTAGATGGCTTGGAATTCCGGGGTATCAGAGGATGAGTAACCTAGGCCGAGTGCCCCCGTCCCACCCAATCCAAACGCGCCGGTCCCAGCCAAAAGCGTGTTCGAGTTCAACAGACATGAAGCATAGTCAGAGAAATACTGCTCTGCCGAGCAGTCCTCTCCTAATACAGGATCTCCGAACTGGCGTAGCGAAATGATAATGCCTGCTGCGTGCAAAATTAGCTCTGGGTAAATAATACTGCGTTCGTCAAGCTGGCTCAGAAGCGCAGTTTTCGCCGTCTCGTATTCGCCCTTGGACAATCTGGTCCAGTCCCAGAGGAGCCTCCACGCCGGAATATCTACATGACCGGCAACCTCGGGGTGACGGGCAAGGCTTTCATTGATTTTGTCGGCGTCAATTTTGCCTGTGAAAAACAGTTCTGAAAGGTGCTCTGGACTGACGATAGGGTCAGTCCATTTGACCTCTGGATATCGACTCTTCAATAGATCAAATTGCTTGTCCGCTGGTGATCTCTCTTTGTTCGAAAGAAGGCCTGTAGAGAATTGACTGGTGCGAAGTAACCTGAGAGCTTCCCTATCCAAAGCACCGCTTCTCGACTCGCCTCCGGTCGCGATCATATACAGAAGTAGCTGCTTCATTGCTTCTGGCTTGTCTCGCAACCGAACATCGACAGCCTCCACAAGACGTTCAAAATCTTCGAGGATGGCGCGTAGGTTCCGGTAGTTAGGGTGCGTTGATCCGTTAAACGTAGCCAGCAACGCGGTTCTTTCATGCGTCACGACTTCACGCACCAAATGCGTTCTTAGCCTCACTGTGAGCTTATCCAACACCTCGGAGGGATCCGCCTTGACCTGGATGGTCTTGCCCACGAGTTTCTCCTTCTGCCTCTCGTAATCCTCCTTTCCAGAGATCTCTTCCTCGTTGGCAAGGATGATGACCTTCAACTTTTCGTGCTCGACGAAGCTGTTGATGAAACCCAAAATATCCGGGACTTTCATAGAACAGCGTTCGAGATCGTCAATGACGAGGATGTTGCCATCCAGCTTGAGCAGCATGTCTCTTGCAAGCTGGTCAGTCCGTTTCATCCCGCCGAATTTTTCTATAGCACCAGAAAGCGCAGACCCGATAATCCGAGAGGCTTTTGAGCTGAGATAAGGGTGTGCCTGCGCGAAAAACTGGTCATGGATAGCCCCCACCGAAGCAACCCCATAAAGGCTGGCGTACAGGTAACCAGGTTGCTCTTTAGGCGGTAGCCCGGCAGCCCGAGCATCCAGATAGCTTTTAATAAAATGGGTTTTTCCAGCTCCCCATGGAGCACTCAGCATCACTGCATATTCAGACTCCACCGAAGCGTCCAGGTAGTAGTCGAGAAAACGTGCAGCCTCATTGGTACTTGCCATAGTTTTAAAACTCCGGTTGACCAGGGAGAGGATCTGGGCACTCTCCGAGATTCAGTGTGTCTTTGATACGGGTCAATGTACGCATGCCAATCTCTATAACGTCGGTTACGAAACCTTCCTATCCAGACGGTTTTTTCACAACGAGTTCGACTACTTTCCGGTCGTTCTGCTTGGCTTTGAGGGTATGGTTCTCGTCTAATAACACCTCATTGATAGAGGCGATGCTGGCGACCTTGGTCCTTAACTCTTCGTTCTCTTGACGATAGCTTGTAGACTTGAGCCGCTCGGCAATCAAATCTTGATGCTTCACGTCCCGCACGGCTCGACTAGATCGGCCCTGAATCTCCCGGATAGTCTCTGCAACGGTTGGATAGTGGTTATGGATCAACGCTGTTGACACACCCGCTTCGCGAGCGACAGCGGCGATGGTCACCTTAGTTTCCTTGGTATGAGCACGTCCCTTCTGAATGCGGTAGATGGCTAACCTCAGATCTTTCTCACGATCCTCAGCAGGCTTGTAGTTGGCTGTCTTGTCCTTCGGCTTCATGCGATCAGGGTCTCCATGCCCAATTGAATGAGAACGTCTCGGCAGCGTTTTAAGTCGCGTTCAACGCGTTGACGACCTCCCCCGCCAATATCCTGGCAATGCAGCAACTCTCTCAGATCATTATATTGTCGCAGGTAGATGGGGCCGTGGCGGGCATCGATGACGGCATTGTTGCAGTCGCCGCAGCGAGTACGGTCAAGAGTATTACCGACGCAACCATCATTATCTGCGGTACACCAAGCGTGGCCGTTGCTGCGAATCACGGAACTCTCCGCAATAGATTTCACCATCGAGGCGCGATCCTTGAAGATCAGCAAGTTCTGTGGATCGCGCTGCCAATGATCGAGCGCCCGGCCATAGCCACCAGCTAAGGACTTGTCTCCTAACCAGTTATCGACGACGTCTACTTTGATATCGTCCAGCTCCGCCTCAATATCGGCATACAGGTCAAGGTCCAGATGTCGTCCCCACCCGTCGTCCATGGCGTAGCCTAAAGTCATGTCCATCGACCAATGCGCGTAATGTTCTTTGAGGTAGCGCAGGTCGCCGAAGCGGCTGTGTGCGGCGTAGTTGGCGAATTTGCGGCGGAATTGGTGAGTGGTGAGTTTCCAGCTCAGTCCGCAATTCTTGGTAAAAGCCTTCAGGTTCTGATCCCAAGTCGTATTGGTGAGTGTGCGCACTTGGTTGTTAGCCCTTGGATTTACCCCGAGAAACAGCGAATGGCGATGCTTTAGCGCCTCTGCGATTTGTGGGTCAAGCGGGTTTGCGCGACGGCGGTGCATAATCTCAGCAGCGATCATCGCTCGGTAGGGCGCGCTCCAGCGTTCCATCAGGCGCAGAGCGCGCACGGCGGTCTCAGGAATCATCCAGTCATGTATGCCAGCATCGGTTTTGTCAGATCGAGAGCGCATCCAGTGATAGATGATGCCCTCATCGTCTTCTGTGCGGCGCTCTGCGCCCGACTGTAGATTGGCCAGCTCGTGGTTGCGGCAGCCGGAGGTGCTGGCCAAGACGATGTAGCAGGCCGTGCGTAGATCGATCAGCGCTTTTTTGAATACCTTCAAACCACCTTCCCAACCAGAGGTGCTCAAGTGGCGATTCTTAGCCCAAACGAGACCCTCGACGCTGAGCGCATTGCCTTGCGCCGCTACAGTATCAAGCTCATCTCGCAGATTAAGCACTTGATGACCGCGCTCGACTAGGTGATGGGCCTCTCCGAACAAGGTGCAGAACACGTCATCGGGGATCAGCGGCGTCTTTACACTTCGAGTGTTCCCGCTATTAGTCCCTGCCATTGCCCTTCCGGATGTCTCGGGCCAAGGATGCTGAGGCATCGGGTCGTCGGTATACTGGCTGAGTTCATAGAATGCTTCGACTGCTATGAAGCGGGCTTCCAGCCCACGCGGTGATAATGGTTTGCCTATAGAACGCTTGGCCTGGAGGTGTGCTTTACAGGCGGTTACGTAGGCCATACAGATCATCGGTGTAACCACGCTCAGGCGGTCTAGTTTCAGCATTTCAAGATGGCGCAGAAATGGCAGTGCAGAATTGAACACATAACGAGCCGTAGAGCCTCTAGGTCGACCCGCTTCTTGTCGCCCGCGCATTACGTAACGGTACATTATCGCCTTCACCACCGCTCTAAATGCTAGTGGCACTTGACTGAAGTCTATGCGTCTTTGAGAGGATGACCGGTTACTGGTGAAGCCATCGAGATGCCAGATGTCGTCGGCGTATCGGCTGAGGATGACCCACTGTCCATCTACCTGAGTAGCGGTGATGATAGCAGCATCGCGTTCGGACTCAGGGAGTCCGCGCACGTCACCCGGCGGGGTGATGATGGGCGTCCATGAGAGCGCCAACAAGGTTTCGTCACTCATGCAAAGATCTCCAAGCTCTCAATCAGATCAACTGACCAGTATGGGTGCGGCTGTGAGCGGGCGCGCTCACGAGCGGCCTCAACGTTTGCGGTCTTGAAAATGCCACGCCGCAATCCCTCGGCGACGATGTACTTGTCGATCAGACGAGGGATATGGGCGTACTCTCTTGCCCAGCGTTTTTTGTCCATTCGCGAGCGTTCGCCCAGCACACGGAAGTAGAAGCTGAACAGCTTGTAGAGATCCTCAGCAGTCACCGCGTAGTGTGTGCAGCGCAGGCAGTTCATGAAGCTCATGCAGTTCGCATCCTTGCGCTTTGGGGCGAACTGGCCGTTCACCGGATCGGCGCAACGACCCATTGGGGTGTCTTTATAGGTCTCGCCTATTGTGTGAGTCTGCAACTCCTGCACCAGTACTTCACCCATGAACTTCCAGTTGCGACGGGCGTCTGGGCCGGGCGCTAAATAGTTCCTGTCGGCTACTTGAGGGGTATTGCCGAGCGCTGCGGCGGTGGTCGCGAGATCGCCATCGGTAAGCTCAAAAATACGGTTCGCAAAGGTTTTGCGCAGGCGCGAGATATTTATGCGCAATGGATTTCCGTCGCTATCCTTTAGCCCATATTTAGCTACAAGACTCCTCGCCTCCTTTTCCAAACTCGCCGCGCTTAGCAACGTCACTTGACCGACTGACTCCGTGCTGCGGCGGCGATAAAGCCACACGCGCCCCTTAAGGTCGCCCGGTGCGTCTGAATCCAATGGCTCGGTCAAAACCATAACGCGACGAATCAGACGCTCTACGTTTATCCTAACGCTGGGCGTGTATTCGAGAAGGCGCTCGGCGTCTGATTCGGACCGCAGCGGGACTTTACTAGTGTTGTAGCCGCGCCGCTTCCAAAGCACCAGAAACACAGTGTTGTCTTTGGGGTGTGGCCGCAAGCAGTCGCGACCCATCTCAAGCAGTGGCGTGGTATTTCGTCCGGTGTGCAATGCCACGATCAGCAGGGCAGCGACCAGAAGGTAGCCCGTCACAAGTGGGTTATCGCTCCATATCGGCCTGATAGCCTCGCGCAGTGCTTTTGTAAACGCCTGCCGCTCGCGTTTGGACAGCGCCGTCTCGCCCTTAACCTTTCGGTTGCTGTTTGGGAAGGGGTTGCGTGGGAAGGTAGCGGTATCCCCCGATGGGACCAGGGGGAACAATCCGCGCCGCCCAAGTGCTGTAAGCAAGGACTTTGTTTTCGTGTAGACGTTCTTCTGACTGATAGTTGCCAAACTAAGCCCAGTTAGATGGCGTAGATAACCGTCGATAAGGTCTCGGTTTACATCTGCCAAGACCAAGTTACGTCCAAAAGCTGCCGCCCGGAGCAGGCAGTAATCGAGGAAGTAACGCAGCCCGATTGTGCAGTGATGAGCCGCAGTAGTAACTGCGATGGCTCCGTCCTGACCGGCGAGGAAACGTTCAATTTGGCGCTGGCAGGCGTAGGTGATAGGGTCAATCCCCGCGCCATACCACCGGGCAAAATCGAAGCTCCGGGTGCTGGAGCTGTTCCGCGTGAACTTGACAGCGGTGTTCAACGGAGGGATAGCCTCAGGAAGAACGACCACGTTGCCAGCGGTGTCGATGCTGTGCTCGACTTGTGGGACGCTGAGATCGGTCTTGGTAAATACCTTACGCTTCCCCATCAAGCATCTACCTCCAATGCATTCAGCTCATCGTCGTAGGCCAGCACCGCTTCGTCGGCAATGTCGTTGACCAAATGGAGGTACAGCATGGTCGTTTGAATTGAGCTGTGGCCGAGTTGCCGCTGAAGGAAAACGAGAGGGTCCAGTCCGCTCGACCGGTTGCGCTGAAGGCCGATCAAGGTGTGGGTTGCATAGCTATGCCGAAGCATGTGTGTATGGACCTTGATTCCAACACGCTTGCCGGAGTTGTTGATGATCCGATTAAGGCTCTTGCCGTCACCGTAGGATCTCCCAGCTTTGTTGAGGAACAGCGGCTTTTGTGGAGTGTTGCTCAGCGATGCGCGCTCGCCACGTGCCTTTGATGCATAGCGATAGAGTTCTGCCAAGAACTTGCGGCTTACATAGATATCTCGCGGCTTGCTACCTTTGGTCACCATGCCGCTTCCGTCGAACGGATCAAGTCGGAGGCGGATATTGCGTTCGGTTCTTCCAGCCTTTTCGGGGTCGAACACATACTCCAACGGGAAGTTCGCGACTTCCTCTCGGCGCAAGCCCATGTGCAACGCTAGGCGCATCATCATTCGGTGATGGGGGTTCTCAACACTAGCCAGAAGCGATTTGATCTCGGAGATGGTCAGGAACTTGGGGAGAGTCTTATTGCGACGTGGCATCACATCATTTGCCATAACTTTGCCGCCACTGGCATTGGTGTGCTCAAGGAAGCTTGTTTCGCGCTTCACGGTGATTTCTTCATAGTCGAATGGCAGGCGCGTCACCCACCTTTCCTTCAGAGCGAACTCGTAGAACTTGCAGATGTAAGTCAGGCGCTGTCGAGTGGTATTCGATGCCAGCTTGCACGTTACCAAGCAGTAGTCCCGGTAGGCCGCTACAAGGCTTTTGGCCTCGCCACGATCCACGTCGCGCCAGTCAAGCTCATGAGCCTGAAGGAAGCTGAAAAAATCGTAAATTGCACGGCCTGTATTGGGCCATGACTTCTTCGAGCCAATGGCCCCGCGAAGCAGGTAGTTGCGATAGAACAGATTGGCTTGAACGCAGCTCTCCATCGTGTCCCAGAGCAGAATGGGAAATCCTGGATAAGGTTGCCCAGCGATCACAAAGTCCTCAGTACTCCAAACAAGCTCCATTCAACTTCCCCACCTAGACTAAGACACCCAATCGCTTGGCCTATTTGACAGACCTAAGATGATTGAAACGTCTCAAGCACTTTAGTGGGTTTTTTTCTAAGTGGTTGTTTCTAAAATAAAAACAACCTAACGAACCCCAAGAGCCAAATCATAGGGCATTCCTGAGAGTTTGCAGGCTCGCCACCTGACGGCTGAAATCGGCGCTGGTGAGCCGTTTTGCCGGGAGTGGGTCGAGGGCCTGGCGGATGACGTGGGAGGGTTGGCGCGTCAGGCGTTCGAGGACCTGCCACTGTGCGTCGCTGTCGAGGTGTTCAAAGCCTGGGTGGCGCCGCCCTGCAGCCCGCTGGATATCACGCTGCAAAGCGCGCAGCAGCGTGCCTTGGCCACTGCGGCGCAGCAGGAAGTCGGCACTCGCTTTCAAGTGTTCCTGTAATTGGCGACGGGCCTTGGGGGCGGGCGCCTGGGTCGGCCCCTGGCGCATGCCTGCATGCCAGAGTGCCAGGGCAATCAGTGCGCAGAGCGCCACCAGTGCCTGTGGGAAGTTGCGCATTAACAGGGTAAGCAGGTCGTCCACGTCGCTGTTGAACAGCAGCGTTACATCTGTACCCCGGTTGAGATACCACAACAGCCAGGCGTTATCGTGTTTGCCGATGCCTGGGGTTTTCCACAGGTCGCTGTCGGTGACAACCGTTACGGTGCCTTGGCCAAAGTTGCGTTGCATCAAATGGCTGGATTTGGCGCTGTTGGCGGAAAACTGTGCCAGGTGCTTGGGGTCGGTGAGGCTGAAGCTGGTATAGAAGCTGAAATAGGCCGGGGCGGTCTCATTATCGACGTAAAGTTTGCTTAGGTTCGGCCCTTTCTTTTTGCGTGTGGAGGCTGGTTCGTCAACGTCCTCGCCTAGTGTTTGGTGGAAGCCCAGCCGATCAAGCAGCAAGTCATCGCTTTTGCCTGTCTCTTCATCCCATATCGCTTCAGCGACCAGCAGCAAGTGGCCACCGGACTTTGCCCAGTCCAGCAGTTGGTCCGTCTGGCGAGGCGTCATGTTGCTGCGCTCACCCAGCAGCAACAGGCTATGCCCTTTGCCTGGCAGTTGTGCCAGGCGTTCCAGGCTGCTGGCGTGTTCCACTGTCAGGCCCTGCTGGCGCAGGAAGTATTCGGCCGCAAGGTAGGGGTTGGCCAGGGCTTGTGGCGATGGGCCGCGATCGACTATTTCGTCGTAGGGAATTGCTTTGTGCCAAACGTAAAGGCCACCGGCCCCAAGCAGGCAGGCCAGCAGCGGGCCAATCCACAGCAGGGGGCGCTTCATTGGGCGGCTCCCGTATTGAACAGGGTGCGCCAATCGCGGCACAGTTGCTGGTGTACCAACGCCGGCGGAAGGCGGTGGCCATAGGCGAGGTTTTGCCAGTGGTGTGTCAGTGCGTCACTGAAGGCCAGCAGTTGCGGTTGTTGCAGCAGGTGGATGCGCTCCAGGACCTGGCCTTCGGTGTCGGCACTTTTGAGGGGCAGGTTGAAGTCGTGCAGCAGTCGGTTGAGCAGGCCGCGATACAGCAGGCCGAGGGCTTCCCTGGGGTGGGTGGGCCACAGCTGTTCGGCGGTGCTGGCAATGTCGTCAGGCAAAGTGTCGCTGCCCAACGCCAGGCCGAATAGTTGCGCCGGGGCCGCGTTGGCGGTTTTGGCTTTGGCGGGGCCGCGTCGACTGACAAAGGTGTGCAGCCACTCCCTGTAGCGCCACACCACCAGCGCCAGGCCGGCCGCCAGCAGGCTCCAGAGCAGTACCTCCAGGCCGAGGGCGGCGTTTTTGAAGGTGTCGCGGTTGAATCTGTCCAGTAGCGCCTGAAGCCAGGCCGGAAGTTTACCGTCACCCTTTACCTTGGGTTGCGCGGCGTTTTTTTCGTCACCAAAACGGTAGCGTGTGACGGTTTCCGGGTTCTTGAACGGTGGGCTGTCCAGCAGCGTCTTGATCGATTGACTGGCGGCCTGGGTGGTGACCTGCTTGGCCGGTCTTGGCTCATCCGCCATGGCCGGGTGGCTGAATGGTACGAGCATCAGCACAGCCACCAGCAATAACGGTGCGACGCTGGTCAGGCGCTGGCGTAATCGGCGGAACACCAGTTCAAGGTCCCAGGCTTCCAGCACGGTGCGGCGGTTGAGGTACAGGCTGAAACCGCAAGCGACATAGATGGGCTCCCAGAACACCAGAATCAGCGCGTAAAAGGCGTTACTCAAATGCTCCAGCCACAACCCCTCCGAGCCGCTTGCCAGCGCCAGCCGTTGCCAGTCCCAATCCAGTTCCAGTTGCTGTGGGATGAACAGGTAGAACAGTGCCATGCAACCGAACCACAGGCCGATTTCCATATGCACGCCAAGGGTGGTCAGCCAGCGTGCAGCGCCAGCGTTGCGTTGCAGCAGCACCCCCAGGCGTTTTTGACGGGCATCGCCGTCCAGGCCTTCAAGCTGGCTCACCGGCATTACAAAGCTGCGGCTCAGGCTCAGTCGCCTCCAGGTCAGGCTGGCCAGCAGCTGGCCTCTGAGCAGACGCGGCCATTGGCGCACAGCCTGCTTGAGGCCGGGTGTCTCGCCAAACAAGGCCTTGGAGAGGATGTACAGTGGCAATCGGTCAAACGCCGGTTTTAACCACCAGAACACAAACATGGCCATGGACGGGTAACGCCACAGCAGCACGGTCAGTAAAATGAATATCGGCAACGTCACCATTGCCCAACTGCTCATTAGCAGCAGTCGATATTCCTGGGCCATCAGTACACCCAGGTCCATGGCTTCCCAGGAGTTGCGGGGCCGAATCACTACGCTGGCCTCACTCAGGCGCATGGCGAGTCCGTCCGGCAAGCATGAGGTAGGCGGCAACCAACAGCCACAGCCCGGCGCCCGTCAGGTATTTGATCCAGGGAGCGATGGTGGTAGAGGAAGACCAATAGGCTTCAATAAACGCCGCGATCAGCAGCAACAGCATGACGCCGCAGAGCATCCGCACGCTTTTGCGTGCCGCCATCTGCAGGGAGTCGCCGCGTGTCAGGTGCCCGGGAGCAATCACCGCCCAGCCCAATTGCAAGCCTGCCGCCCCGGCCAGGGCGATGGCGGTGAGTTCGAAAGCACCGTGGCCGATGACAAACGACCAGAAGGTCTGGCCATAGCCGATCTCGGTGAGATGGCCGGAGATGGCGCCGATGATCAGGCCGTTGAAAATCAGAAAGAATACGCTGCCCAGACCCAACAGCAACCCGGCGGCAAAGGTCTGGAAGGCAATCCCGATGTTGTGCATCACGTAGTAGCCAAACATCATCCAGTCTTCACTGGACGCGCGGTCGGCAGCACGCCCCAGGTGGCCAGCATCCGGGTTATACATACTGTGCATCTCGGCCACCTGCGCGGGGCTCACGATGCTGTAGATAAGGTCAGGGAACAGGTAGACCAGCAACGCAACCCCTACCAGGCTGCCAAAGAACAACACACCGGCGATTAACACGAAGCGCCACTGTTCGCGCACCAGGCGCGGGAAACCCGCCAGGATGAAGCCCAGCATATTCGCGCCCAATTGGCTGCGGTGGCGGTACAACTGCTGATGGCCGCGCAGTGCCAGTTGTTGCAGGGGATCTATCAGGTAGCTGCTGTAGCCACGCTCCTGGGCCAGGGCGAGGTGTTGGCACAGGCGTCGATAATGATGGGGGAAGTCAGACATGTCGCCGGCCTTGGCCTTGCCTTGCTCCAGCTGCGTGAGCTGTGCGGCGAAGGCTTGCCACTGCGGCTGATGACGGCTTTCGAACAGGCTCTGCTTCATGTTGGCCCCACTAAGCCGCGCGCAACGCCATTGAGTTGCTCTACCGCGCGAGCCGGCGATACGTGCAACGGCGTTGCCAGGATGCAAGCCAGTTCGTGCACCCGATCGGCCGACAACTCAGCTTGGCGTTCGGCGAACGCCAGTATGGCGCGTTGTTCGCTCAGTTCCAGCGTAAAGGGCAGGCGCAGGGCGGCCGCTTGAGGCACCTTGGGGCGCGCCAGGGGCTGTTCGCGGTAGACCACCAGCGTGCCCGCAGCGAGGTCGCCAAGGCGTTTGAAGTGCGAGTGTTGCAGGCAACTGATGGCGCCGAGGAAGTAGCCAAAAGGCAGCATGTCGACAAAACGCAGCAAGTTGCGGATGAGTGAGGCGGGCCAGCCGATGGGGGTGCCGTCGTCCTGAATGACGCGCAAGCCCATCACCTGCTTGCCCGGAGAGCAGCCCTGGTTAAGGACTTCGAACAGCACCATGTACCACCAACTGATCAGGAACAGCAGCAGCGAGCCCAGGCCAATACCGATATTGCCAAGCAACGCCAGCGGCACGAGCAGGATACCCATGATCAGGCCGCGCACACCCAGGTCGAAAGCAAAAGCCAGTGCCCGTGGCATCAAGCCGGCCGGGCGCAAGGGCAAGTCTATGCCCTCGGGGGTCTCGATCGGGTAGTGGGTATCCAACGGAACTGATGGCATCGCGATCCTTGGCAGTGCGGGCGGCTAGAAGACACGGATGCTAGCAGTGTCGACGCTGGAAGCAACCCTTCAAGGTTTTGCTGGATGTTTGTACAGTAATCTATCGCTGGCCCCGGGGGCCTTGCAGCGCCTAGACTTTGCCAATCTTCAGCACAGGAACAGCCCGTGACCACCATTTTCTGGTACGACTATGAAACCACCGGCATCAACCCGCGCAACGATCGCCCGTTGCAGGTCGCTGGTATTCGTACCGACCTCGAGCTCAACGAGGTCGGCCCGCCGGTCAACCTTTATTGCCAGCCAAGTGACGATATCCTGCCGCATCCGGCGGCCTGCACCATAACCGGCATCACCCCTGGCATTCTGGCGGAAAAAGGCCTGGCCGAAGCCGACTTCATGACCCGCGTGCACGCCGAGCTGGCTGCACCAGGCACCTGCGGTGCCGGTTACAACACATTGCGCTTTGACGATGAAATGACCCGCTACAGCCTGTACCGCAACTTTTTTGATCCGTATGCCCGGGAGTGGCAAGGCGGCAACAGTCGCTGGGACTTGATCGATGTGGTCCGCACGGCCTACGCACTGCGCCCCGAAGGCATTGAGTGGCCGCAGCAGGACGGGCGTGTCACCCTCAAGCTTGAGCGTTTGACCCAAGCCAATGGCATCGACCATGGCCAGGCTCACGATGCCCTGTCGGACGTGCGTGCCACCATTGCCCTGGCGCGTCTGATCCGCGAGAAGCAGCCCAAATTGTATGACTGGCTGTTTCAACTGCGCAGCAAGCAGCGGGTGATGGATCAGATCCGTCTGTTGCAGCCCATGGTGCATATTTCCGGGCGTTTCTCCGCCGAGCGTCATTACCTGGGTGTGGTGCTGCCCCTGGCCTGGCACCCGCGCAATCGCAATGCGTTGATTGTCTGTGACCTTGGCCTCGACCCGCAGGGCTTGCTCGACCTGGACGCAGAAACCTTGCGCCAGCGGCTCTACACGCGCCGTGATGAGTTGGCGCAAGGTGAGTTGCCAGTGCCGCTCAAGTTGTTGCATATCAACCGTTGCCCGGTGGTCGCGCCATTGAGTGTGCTGCGCGCACAGGATCGCGAACGTCTGAACTTCGATATGGACGTGTGCCAGGCACGCGCGCTGCGACTAACTGACGCACAGGAAGTTTGGCGTGACAAATTGGCAGCCATTTACGCAGAGGAAGACTTTGCGCCGAGCACCGACCCGGAGCAGCAGCTCTATGATGGTTTTATCGGTGACCGCGACCGACGGTTATGCGAACAAGTCCGAGTGGCTGAACCCTCACAGTTGGCACGTCAGCAGTGGCCTTTCGATGATCATCGATTGCCGGAATTATTATTCCGTTACCGCGCTCGTAACTTTCCTGACACCTTGGACAACGATGAGCAACAACGCTGGAAACTTTTCTGTCAGCAACGCTTGTCGAGCCCGGAGTGGGGCGCACCCAATACCCTGTTGGCATTTAAGCAGGCACGTGAGGAGTTGGCTGTTAGTGCTACATCGTTTCAGTGCCAGGTGCTGGATGAATGGCAGGAGTATGCCGACTCTTTAGCCGCTCGCCTGGGCCTGTAGTCCGGTACTTGCAGATTTATCGGACAATAAAAAACGCCAGCGAGCTGGCGTTTTTAATGTGTTGCATATCAGGCCGCAGCCCGACCAGGCTTAGCCCAGCAGGGTAGCCCAACCTTCAACCACGTCGCCGCCCCACTTGGCTTTCCACTCTTTCAGAGTCTTGTGGTTGCCACCTTTGGTTTCAATCACTTCGCCGTTGTGCGGGTTTTTGTACTGCTTGACCTTACGTGCACGCTTGGTGCCGGTAGTTTTCACAGCGCCACGCGGTGCTTTAACTTTAGATTCCGGATCCAACAGCGCGATGATGTCACGCAGGGATTTGGAGTACTCACCCATCAGGGTGCGCAGTTTGCCTTCGAATTCCAGCTCGGTTTGCAGCTTGTCGTCTTGGGACAGGTTCTTCAAGCGGGCTTGCAGTTCTTTGATAGCTTCTTCGGTGGCGCGGTATTCGTTGATCAGGGACATGTGGACTACCTTATGTAGAGCGCGGATTGACAGTGAGTGGCCTAATAATAGTCAGGCAATTTCCCCAAGTAAACATTTAAGCAGGCTTTTATGTGAATTACGTTGAATGTTTGTGGCGCTGCTATGCAATCGAGTTAATTACTAGGTGGTAGGTGTAAAGATAATTCCATTTTATTTCGGATAATTGCCTGCCCGTGAGGGGCGTTCATAATAGCGGAGGTAAAACCCTACGCTATTAAGGGATGTCACCCGCGCCGGGCGACAGAATAAGGTGCAAGGAATACTGCAGTTTTTCTGCGTAATCGCTAGAATGGCGGCCTTTGCGAAGTTCTGGAGTTTCCCCCTAATGCGCACTTTTCGGCTGGTGATTGCTTGCCCGGACCGGGTTGGCATCGTTGCCAAAGTCAGTAACTTTCTGGCCTCCCACAACGGCTGGATCACCGAGGCGAGCCATCACTCGGACGATCTCAGCGGTTGGTTTTTCATGCGTCACGAGATACGTGCCGACACGCTGCCCTTTGGTCTTGAAGCGTTTCGCGAGGCGTTTGCGCCGATCGCCGAAGAGTTTTCGATGACCTGGCATATCACCGACACGGAGCAGAAAAAACGTGTCGTGCTGATGGCCAGCCGCGAGTCCCACTGCCTGGCCGACCTGCTGCACCGCTGGCACAGCGATGAGCTCGACTGCGAGATAGCCTGTGTGATCTCCAATCACGATGACCTGCGCAGCATGGTCGAATGGCATGGCATCCCGTACTACCACGTGCCGGTCAACCCACAGGACAAGGAACCGGCATTCGCCGAAGTCTCCCGCCTGGTCAAGCAGCACGAAGCCGATGTGGTCGTGCTGGCGCGCTACATGCAAATCCTGCCGCCGGAGCTGTGCAGTGAGTACGCTGGCCGAGTGATCAATATTCACCACAGCTTCCTGCCGTCGTTTGTCGGGGCCAAGCCCTACCACCAGGCCTCTCTGCGCGGTGTGAAGTTGATTGGCGCCACTTGCCACTATGTGACCGAGGAACTCGACGCCGGCCCGATCATCGAGCAGGACGTAGTGCGTGTCAGCCACAGTGACAGCATTGAAGACATGGTGCGTTTCGGCCGTGACGTCGAGAAGATGGTGCTGGCCCGTGGCCTGCGTTACCACCTGGAAGATCGCGTGCTGGTGCACGGCAACAAGACGGTGGTGTTCTGATAGCACGTTTAAATAGCCACGTTTAAATAGCCTCGTTTAAGTTGTAGAAAAAAGGGCCTGGGCGTTAAATCGTCCCAGGCCCTTTTTTTGTCCGCCCTTAAGGATTGAGCGATGAGCGATCCACTCGATAAAGCCACCTCCAAAGCGCCTGCGACGCTGGGCGAGGGGTGTTTGAGCCGTTTTGACCCGGATGACCTGGACGCTGAGGACGGCACCGAGTTTCCCGGTGCCGCCGAGTTGTGGCAGCAGGAACAGGCTAAAACCGATCCCGAGCAAGCCTAGCGGCCCGCCGCCTTAAACGCTCGGCGGGCCTTTGGATCAGATCCGGAATCAGATGCGGAAACTGCCCACCAGCTGTTTCAAGCGTGCGGCCTGTTGTTCCAGGTCGGTACAGGCGCGCAGGGTGGATTGCAGGTTTTCCACACCTTCCTGGTTGAGGGTGTTGATCTCGGTGATGTCCATGTTGATCGACTCCACCACCGAGGTCTGTTCCTCAGTGGCGGTGGCCACGGACTGGTTCATGCCGTCGATCTCGCCAATACGCTGGGTCACGCTGTTGAGGCGCTCGCCGGCCAGGTTGGCGATGTCCACGCTCTCCAGGCTGTGGCGCTGGCTTTCACTCATGGTGCTGACCGAATCGCGGGCGCCGACTTGCAGTTCCTCAATCATCTTTTGCACTTGTTGCGCAGACTCTTGAGTGCGGTGCGCCAGGTTGCGCACCTCATCGGCGACTACCGCAAACCCGCGCCCGGCTTCCCCGGCCCGCGCGGCTTCGATGGCAGCGTTCAGCGCCAGCAGGTTGGTTTGCTGGGAGATGCTGGTGATCACTTCCAGAATTTGCCCGATGTTCACCGTCTTGCTGTTGAGCGCTTCAATATTGCTGCTGGAGGCGCTGATCATCTCGGACAGCTGGTTCATTGCCTTGATATTACGCTCGACCACTTGCTGACCGTCTTCGGCCAAGTGCCGGGCATCGCTGGCCTGATGGGACGCCTGGGCGGCATTACGCGCAATTTCCTGCGCAGCCGCGCCCAGTTCGTTGATGGCGGCCGCCACGCTGTTGGTGCGATTGGCCTGCTCGTCAGAGTTGACCATTGACGAGTTGGAGGCGCTGACCACACGCAGTGCCACTTCATTGACCTGCTCGGTGGCCGAGGACACTTCGCGAATCGAGGTATGAATACGTTCCACGAAGCGATTGAAAGCGTTACCCAGAGTGCCGAACTCGTCGTGATTCTGGATGTTCAGGCGGCGGGTCAGGTCACCTTCGCCATCGGCGATGTCCTGCATGGCGCGGGTCATTACGTGCAGGGGTTGCAGCAGCACACGGATCAGCATGCCGAGCAGGGCGATGATGATCACCACCGCGATGATCGTGGCGATGACGGCCGAGGTGCGAAATTTGCTGAGCATGGCGAAGGATTTATCTTTATCCACCGAAATGCCCAGGTACCAGTTCACCGACGGCAGGCCTTTGATGGGGGTAAAGGTCACGATGTTGTCTTTGCCATTGGCCTCGACTTCGCTGAAATCACCACTGATTTTCGGGGTGTTTTTCGGGTACATGTCGGCCAGGGTCTTCATCACCAGGTTCTTGTCCGGGTGCACCAGCACTTTGCCGTCAGCGCTGACCAGGAACGCGTAGCCCATGCCGCCGAAGTTCAGCGCGCCGATGTTATCCACCAGGGTTTGCAGGCTCAGGTCGCCGCCGACCACGCCGATGCTTTGCCCGGCCTTGGCGCTGGGGGTGGCGACGGAAATGATCAACTGGCCGGTCGCCGCGTCGATGTAGGGTTCGGTGAGGGTTGAGCCGTTGCTGCTTTGGGCGCCTTTGTACCAAGGGCGCACCCGTGGGTCGAAACCGTCCGGCATCTTGGTGTCGGGGCGGATGGTGAAGGCGCCTTTGCTGTCGCCCACGTAGGTGGCCATGAACGAGGAGGTCAGCGTTTTCTGCTCGAGCAGGCCAGCAACCACGGCGGGTTCAGGGTTGATGGCGATGTTCTGTGCAGCGTTTTCGACCAGGGCAATGCGCCCGGTGAGCCAGGTTTGAATGTTGCTGGCGGTGACATCGCCCATTTCATGCAGGTAATTATTGAGGTCGTCGCGAATCGCGTTGCGTTGCAGGTAGTCGTTGTAGAGGGTAAACAGTGCAAAAGCGGCGATGACGATAAGGGAGGCTGCAAGCAGGATTTTATGGCTGAAGCGCAGGTTTTTATTCATGGCTTGTAGGGTCCGCTAAGGTCTTAATATCCGAAGCGCGTCCTCGTGGGACGCGCAAAATGACAGCGTCAAAAAAGGTGTGATACTGCGTGTGATAATTCCGGTGGTCCCTGTGAGAACTATCTGACCTATTTTTAGACTTTGTGGGTCTTACCTCTGTCTGTATCGACCTGACGGCACTAAAGATTAACCAAAGGTGACGAAATGCCTGATTCCTCGCAACTCCTTATCGGCGCCGGCCTCGACGGCCAGCCCATCGCCCAGGCCATGCGCCTGGCCAACCGTCACGGGTTGATTGCCGGCGCCACCGGTACAGGTAAAACCGTCACGTTGCAGCGCTTGGCGGAAGCGTTCAGCGATGCGGGTGTGGCCGTGTTTGCTGCTGATATCAAGGGTGACCTGTGCGGCCTTGGCGCTGCGGCCAACCCGCAAGGCAAGGTGGCCGAGCGCATTGCGGGCATGCCCTTCCTTAATTACGGCGCCAAGGCGTATCCGGTAACGCTGTGGGATATCCACGGGCAGTCCGGTCATCCATTGCGCACCACCATCAGCGAAATAGGGCCGTTATTGCTTGGCAGCCTGCTTGAGCTGACCGACAGCCAGCAATCGGCACTCTATGCGACGTTCAAAGTGGCCGACCGCGAAGGCCTGTTGCTGCTGGACCTCAAAGACCTCAAGGCCTTGCTCAACCACCTGCGTTATCACCCGGAGCTGCTGGGCGACGACGCGGCGCTGATGACCACCGGTTCCAGCCAGGCACTGTTGCGGCGCTTGGCGGTGCTCGAGCAGCAGGGCGCCGAAGCCTTGTTCGGCGAGCCGGCCCTGCAACTGGAAGATATCTTGCAGCCGGCCGGCGATGGTCGCGGGCGCATCCACCTGCTGGACGCAAGCCGTCTGGTGCATGAGGCGCCCAAGGTCTATGCGACCTTCCTGCTGTGGCTGTTGGCCGAGTTGTTCGAGCAACTGCCGGAGCGTGGCGATGCCGACAAACCGCTGCTGGCGCTGTTTTTCGACGAGGCACATTTATTGTTCGCCGATACGCCCAAGGCATTGCAGGACCGCCTGGAGCAAGTGGTGCGTTTAATCCGTTCAAAGGGCGTGGGTGTGTACTTTGTCACTCAATCCCCAGGGGATTTGCCTGACACGGTATTGGCGCAACTGGGCCTGCGTATCCAGCATGGCCTGCGGGCGTTCACCACTAAAGAGCAGAAATCCCTGCGTGCGGTGGCGGACGGTTTTCGCCCCAACCCGGCGTTCGATACCTTGTCGGTGCTGACCGAGTTGGGCACCGGTGAGGCGTTGGTGGGTACGTTGCAGGAAAAGGGCACGCCGGAAGTAGTCCAGCGCGTACTGGTGGCGCCGCCGCAATCGCGGATCGGGCCGCTGAGCGAAGCCGAGCGCGCCGCGATCATCGCCAGCTCGCCTTTATTGGGGCGCTACGACAAGCCGATTGACCGTGAGTCGGCCTATGAAGTGCTGATGGCGCGCAAGGAGCTTGGCCCGACCGAGGAGGCCAACCCGACCGCTGAAGAACCGAGCTTTACCGACAGGGCCGGGGCGTTCCTGGGGACCACGGCTGGCAAGGCGCTCAAATCCGCCATGCAACAGGCGGCCAATCAAATGGGGCGGCAGTTGGTGCGCGGGTTGTTGGGCTCTTTATTGGGCGGCAGTAAACGCAAATAGGGGTTCAGGGCTTGGGCCTGGCGTGGGCGGCCAACCGCTCCAACGCTGCGCGCAAGCCCGGATCGCTGATGCCGTCGGCCGTGGCTTGAATGGTTTCGGCGGCATTCTGCGACAGGTCCATGGTATGCCCCACTGCGCCTTGCTGCACGGTGGGCGGCTGCACCTTGAACTGGATGCGGGTCAGGCTGGCAAATTCATCAAAGGCCATCAATTGCCGCTGCAAGCGTTTTTGCTGGTAGCGCAGGCGCGTCGCCCAATGCCCATCGGTGACAATTAGCAGCAAATTGCCTTCGCGCCACGACGCCACATGACAATGTTCGCGGGCGGCAGGTTGCAGTTGGCTTTCTACAAGGCGTTGCAAATGGCCCAAGCGTTGCGCGTGGCCGAAGATGGCTTTCAACGGTTTGGCTTCGCGGAGCAACACGCTGGGCGCGCGGGCTGTAAGTGGGCGAAACGCCATGTTTAGACACCTTAAGTAACAGAGCCGCCATCTTAGCAGAAAGCGCCTGTGCGGCCCCAGGCAAAGCGATAGCAGGGCAATGCGAGTGAAATCAATAGGTAACTTCTGCGCTTGATGGGTTGAAGTTCCAGCAAAAGCCCTTATTTTAAACAGGCCCTCTCACAGCGCCATGCCAGCATCGGGGAATAACGCCACTTTCCTCACCCACGATTCCGGGTAGAATGCGCGTTCGCATGCGGCCGTGAGGGCTGCTCGGGCCACTCACGGTGCGCCCTCCATCCCTATGTGTGGAAGAACCTGCCGATATGTTTGCGCCTTTGTTAAAGAAACTTTTTGGAAGCAAGAATGAGCGCGAAGTCAAACGCATGCTCAAGACGGTGCAGCTGGTCAATGCCTTCGAAGAGCAGATGGTTGCCCTGTCGGACGAGCAATTGCGCGCCAAGACCCAAGAGTTCAAGGCCCGCATAGCCAAAGGTGAAACCCTCGACAAGCTGTTGCCTGAAGCCTTTGCGGTCGCCCGTGAAGCCGGTAAGCGTGTCATGGGCATGCGCCACTTCGACGTACAGTTGATCGGCGGCATGACCCTGCATGAAGGCATGATTGCTGAAATGCGTACCGGTGAAGGCAAGACCCTGGTGGCCACCCTGGGCGTTTACCTCAACGCACTGTCCGGCAAGGGCGTGCACGTTGTGACGGTGAACGACTACCTGGCTCGCCGGGACGCCAACTGGATGCGCCCGCTGTATGAATTCCTCGGCCTGACCGTCGGCGTAGTCACGCCGTTCCAGCCGCCGGAAGAAAAGCGCGCCGCCTACGCGTGCGACATTACCTACGGCACCAACAACGAATTCGGTTTCGACTACCTGCGCGACAACATGGCGTTCAGCATGGAAGAAAAATTCCAGCGCGAACTCAACTTTGCCGTGATCGACGAAGTCGACTCCATCCTCATCGACGAAGCGCGTACCCCGCTGATCATCTCCGGCCAGGCCGAAGACAGCTCGCGCCTGTACACCGAGATCAACAAGTTGATCCCGCGCCTGGTGCAGCACGTTGAAGAAGTTGAAGGCGTGGTGACCAAAGAAGGTCACTTCACCATCGACGAGAAGACCCGCCAGGTCGAACTTAACGAAGCCGGTCACCAGTTTGTTGAAGAGATGCTCACCCAGATCGGCGAGCTGGCCGAGGGTGAAAGCCTCTACTCGGCACATAACCTGGGCCTGTTGACCCACGTGTATGCCGGCCTGCGCGCCCACAAGCTGTTCCATCGCAACGTCGAATACATCGTCCAGGACGGCCAGGTCGTACTGGTTGACGAACACACCGGCCGTACCATGCCGGGTCGTCGCCTGTCCGAAGGCCTGCACCAGGCCATTGAAGCCAAGGAAATGCTCAACATCCAGGCAGAGAGCCAGACGTTGGCGTCCACCACCTTCCAGAACTACTTCCGTCTGTACAACAAACTGTCCGGCATGACCGGTACAGCCGACACCGAAGCGTTCGAATTCCACCAGATCTACAGCCTGGCCGTGATGGTGATCCCACCGAACAAGCCGCTGGCGCGTAAAGACTTTAACGACCTGGTGTTCCTGACGGCCGAAGAGAAGTACGCGGCAATCATCAACGACATCAAGGACGGCATGGCCCAAGGCCGTCCGATCCTGGTGGGTACTGCTACCATCGAGACTTCCGAGCACGTGTCCAACCTGCTCGACAAGGAAGGCATCGAGCACAAGGTCCTCAACGCCAAGTTCCACGAAAAAGAAGCCGAGATCATCGCCCAGGCCGGTCGCCCAGGCGCACTGACCATCGCGACCAACATGGCCGGTCGTGGTACCGACATCCTGTTGGGCGGTAACTGGGAAGTGGAAGTTGCAGCACTGGAAAACCCGAGCCCTGAGCAAATCGCCCAGATCAAGGCTGACTGGCAGAAACGCCATCAGGCGGTGCTGGAATCCGGTGGTTTGCAGGTGATCGCGTCCGAGCGTCACGAATCGCGCCGTATCGACAACCAGCTGCGTGGTCGTGCCGGTCGCCAGGGCGACGCCGGTTCCAGCCGTTTCTACCTGTCGCTGGAAGACAGCCTGATGCGTATCTTCGCCTCTGATCGGGTGAAGAACTTCATGAAAGCCTTGGGCATGCAGTCCGGTGAAGCGATCGAGCACCGCATGGTGACCAACGCCATCGAGAAGGCCCAGCGCAAAGTTGAAGGCCGCAACTTCGACATTCGTAAGCAACTGCTTGAGTTCGATGACGTCAACAACGAACAGCGTAAAGTGATCTATCACATGCGTAACACGTTGCTGGCCGCCGACAACATTGGCGAAACCATCGCTGACTTCCGTCAGGACGTGCTCAACGCCACCGTCAGCGCACACATCCCGCCACAGTCCCTGCCTGAGCAGTGGGATGTTGCCGGCCTGGAAGCCGCGTTGAAGAGCGACTTCGGTGTGGACTTGCCGGTTCAGCAGTGGCTGGACGAGGACGACCACCTGTACGAAGAAACCCTGCGCGAGAAGCTGATGACCGAGCTGCTGGCCGCGTACAACGAGAAAGAAGAGCAGGCGAGTGCCGAAGCACTGCGCACGTTCGAGAAGCAAATCGTTCTGCGTGTGCTGGATGACCTGTGGAAAGACCACCTGTCGACCATGGACCACCTGCGTCACGGTATCCACCTGCGTGGCTACGCCCAGAAGAACCCGAAACAAGAGTACAAGCGCGAGTCGTTCACGCTGTTCTCCGAGCTGCTGGATTCGATCAAGCGCGATTCGATTCGCGTGCTCTCCCACGTTCAGGTGCGTCGCGAAGACCCGATCGAGGAAGAAGCTCGCCTGCGTCAGGAAGCCGAGGCATTGGCTGCGCGCATGCAGTTCCAGCATGACGAAGCACCGGGCCTGGAAGCGCCGGAAGTCTTGGGCGAAGAGGTTGATGTGGCCTTGGCTCAAACCCCGGTTCGCAATGACCAGAAGCTGGGCCGCAACGAGCTGTGCTGGTGCGGTTCGGGCAAGAAGTTCAAACACTGCCACGGCGAAATCAACTAAGATTTTTGCCTGACGCTGCAACACCCTGCGCCGCGACCGGCCTTTGCCGTCGCGGCGTTTTGCCATTAATTTCACCGTCGATCACGACGGCACAGACATCACCTATTTTTTAAGGAGCGCATTCATGGCTGTTGGTCTTGGTCCTTTGCCCACTTTGCACCCGGTCGCCGGTTTTGAACTCGGTATCGCTTCGGCCGGCATCAAGCGCCCAGGGCGCAAAGATGTAGTGGTGATGCGCTGTGCCGAAGGCTCGACGGTTGCGGGTGTGTTCACGCTCAACGCGTTTTGCGCAGCACCGGTCATCCTGGCCAAGCAACGCGTGGCCGGCTCGATCCGTTACCTGCTGACCAACACTGGCAATGCCAACGCCGGTACTGGCGAGCCAGGCCTGGTTGCCGCTGCGCGCACCTGCGCCAAGCTGGCCCAGTTGACCGGCGTGGATGCCAGCCAAGTGCTGCCGTACTCCACCGGTGTGATCGGTGAGCCGCTGCCGGTGGAAAAAATCGAAGGCGCGCTGCAAGCCGCTCTGGACGACCTGTCTGTGGATAACTGGGCGGCTGCGGCCACCGGCATCATGACCACCGACACCTTGCCCAAAGGCGCGAGCCGCCAGTTTGTACACGATGGCGTGACCGTCACCGTAACCGGCATCAGCAAGGGCGCGGGTATGATCCGCCCGAACATGGCCACCATGCTCGGCTACATTGCCACCGACGCCAAAGTCTCCCGCGACGTGTTGCAGCGCCTGATGCTCGACGGCGCCAACAAGTCGTTCAACCGCATCACCATCGATGGCGATACCTCGACCAACGACTGCTGCATGCTGATCGCCACCGGCCAGGCCAACCTGCCGGAAATCACCTCCACCGAGGGCGCGCTGTTCGCCGCATTGAAGCAGGCGGTGTTCGAAGTGTGCATGGACGTGGCTCAGGCCATCGTGCGTGACGGCGAGGGCGCAACCAAGTTCGTCACGGTTGAAGTCAACGGCGGCGGCAATCACCAGGAATGCCTGGATGTCGGTTACACCGTGGCCCACTCGCCACTGATCAAGACCGCACTGTTTGCTTCTGACCCGAACTGGGGCCGCATCCTCGCTGCCGTCGGCCGTGCCGGTGTGCCGGACCTGGACGTCAGCAAGATCGACGTCTTCCTTGGCGAGGTGTGCATTGCCAGCCGTGGTGCGCGCGCCGAAACCTACACCGAAGCCCAGGGCTCGGCGGTGATGCAGCAAGAAGAAATCACCATCCGCATCGAGTTGGGCCGCGGCGAGTGCAGCGAAACCATCTGGACCACTGACCTGTCCCACGAGTACGTGAAGATCAACGCGGAATACCGCACCTGACAGCCAAGAGGAAAGCCTGGTGAAACGAGTGCATGTAGCAGCAGCGGTGATCCGTGGCGTCGACGGCAGGATTCTGCTGGCGCGCCGCGCCGATACCCAGCACCAAGGCGGCCTCTGGGAGTTTCCCGGCGGCAAGGTGGAGGCTGATGAGTCGGTCGCAAGCGCTTTGTCCCGCGAGTTGCAGGAAGAACTGGGCATCCAGGTCACCACGGCGCGCCCGCTGATCAAGGTGCAGCATGATTACCCGGACAAGCAGGTGTTGCTGGATGTCTGGGAAGTCTCGGCCTTTACCGGCGAGCCGCACGGTGCCGAAGGGCAGCCGTTGGAATGGGTGACGCCGCGGGACTTGCTCAACTATGAGTTCCCGGCGGCGAATGCACCGATTGTTGCAGCTGCCCGTTTGCCCGCTGAATACCTGATTACCCCGGGTGAGCTGGAAACGCCGACCCTGCTGCGGGGCATTCAAAAAGCCATTGCTGGAGGCATCAAGCTGATTCAACTGCGTGCGCCCAACGGTTACGACCCTAAATACCGTGACCTGGCGGTGGACGCGGTGGGCCTGTGTGCCGGCAAGGCGCAATTGATGCTTAAAGGGCCGTTTGAATGGCTCGGGGATTTCCCTGCCGCCGGCTGGCACATGACCTCGGCGCAACTGCGTAAATACGCGAGCAAAGGCCGACCGCTGCCGAAGGATCGCTGGTTGGCGGCTTCTTGCCACAACGCCGAAGAGCTGGCACTGGCAGAGATGATGGACGTGGATTTTGTCACGCTGTCGCCGGTGCAGCCGACCCAGACTCATCCTGATGCAGAGCCTTTGGGTTGGGAACAGGCAGCGGAGTTGATCCGTGGGTTCAGCAAACCGGTGTTTCTGCTGGGCGGGGTAGGGCCGGCTGAGCGGGAACAGGCTTGGGAAGCCGGGGCTCAGGGTGTGGCAGGTATTCGCGCGTTTTGGCCTGAGGTTTGATGCTGTTCTGACTGGCCTCTTCGCGAGCAAGCCCGCTCCCACAGTTAACCGAGTTCCACCTTTGGAATGCGGTCAAATGTGGGAGCGGGCTTGCTCGCGAAGGCGGCAGACCAGGCGCCGCGTTTTTCAGTGAGGCTTCGCCGCCGCCTGCCACAACACTTCCGCTACACCCTGGCGCTTGGCAATCACCCGCGCCGCCACAAACAACACATCCGACAACCGATTGATATACGCAAGCCCCACGCCTTCCAACGGCTCAATCGCATTCAACTGCTGACACCGCCGCTCCGCACTGCGTGCCAGGCTGCGGCACACATGGGCCTGGGCAATCAGCGCTGAACCGCCGGGCAAAATGAAGTTCTCCAGCGGCCCGACTTCCTCGTTCCAACGGTCAATCGCTGCTTCCAGCCGGTCGACCTCTGCCGCATTCAACGCTTTGTACACGGGCATCGCCAACTCACCCCCCAAATCGAACAAGCGGTGCTGGCAAGGTGTAAGCACCTCGATCACTTCCTTGAGCTGCGGGTGCTGGCCGCTCTGTTCTTCAAGGTTGGCCAGCAGCAAACCCAACTGACTGTTCAGCGTATCTACCTCACCGATGGCCTCCACGCGAGGGTGATCCTTCGGCACGCGACGGCCATCGCCCAGGCCTGTCTCGCCCTTGTCGCCGGTGCGGGTGTAGATCTTCGACAGGCGAAAGCCCATGGTCATTGCTCCAGTTGAGTCAGTTCATAGGGTGGGATTTGGCTGCCGGCCAACGGCAGGCGCAACGTAAAACAGGTGCCCTGGCCGAGGGTGGAATGCACTTCCATCTGGCCTTTGTGGTTGTTGGTGATGATGAAGTACGACACCGACAGCCCAAGCCCGGTGCCTTGGCCGATTTCCTTGGTGGTGAAGAACGGCTCGAACGTGCGTTTGCGCACGTTCTCGCTCATGCCGATGCCATTGTCTTCCACCTGGATCTCCGCCCACGGCGGGTTGAGGCGGGTGCGCAGGATAATGCGCCCCGGCTCGCTGTCATCTTCACGCAGGTGAATAGCTTGCGCCGCGTTTTTCAGCAGGTTGAGCAGCACCTGTTCCAGCTCGTTGGCGGTACCCGGCACCGGGCCCAGTTGTGGGTCGAACTGGCGGATGATCGCCTGGCCCTTGAAGTCGAAGCCGATGGTCAGGTCGAAGTCGTTACCGGCAATTTCCACGGCCTGATCGATCAGTGCCGGCAAATCGCAAGGCGCCATCTGGCGGTTGCTGCGGCGGCTGAAGCTGAGCATATGGGTGACGATTTTCGCCGCCCGCGCACCGGCTTGCTGGATGCCATCGAGCAGTTGCGGGACTTCGCGGCTTTGCAGGTAGTGGTTGACTGTCTCCAGCTCGATACCGGCCTGTTCGGCGTGTTCCAGGTTCCTGGGCAGGTCGGGAGACAGGCGCCGGCGGATGTTCTGCACGTTATGCAGGATCGCCCCCAGCGGGTTGTTGATCTCATGGGCCATGCCTGCAGCCAGGCCGCCCACGGAGAGCATTTTTTCCGACTGCACCATCATTTCTTCCAGGGACAAACGCTGGGTGATGTCGTCGATACGGATCACCACGCCGCGCCCGGCACCGCCCATCAACGGGTAGAAGGTCAGGGCGTAATGCTTGGGTTCGTCGTCCTTGATCCAGGTGACGCGTTCGATGCGTTCGACCGTGTGCTGCTCCACCGTGGCCTTTATCTGCGGCAGGTACGGTTTGAGCGGCTGGAAGGCGAGGAAGATCGGCTGGTTCAGCGCTTCATCCAGGCGCGTGCCGGAAAGCGCCGTGGCTTCCTGGTTCCATTGGGTCACGTACAGCTGTTCATCCAGAGCGATCAGCGCCGACGGCATCGAGTCGATGATGCTGTTGAGGTAGTTCTGGAAGCCGGTGAGCTTTTTCTCGATCTTGCTGCGCACCTGCACTTCCAGTTCCAGCTTGCGGTTGGTGTGGCGTGTTTCCTCGGCCAGGCCCTGGGCCTGGTCGTAGGCTGCCTGAGAGTCGTCCCGCGCACGTTTGAGCTGCTGCTCGCGGGCTTCGATGCGTGACAACATGGTGTTGAAGGCTTCGGCCAGGCTGCCGATTTCATCATGGTTGCCGCGCCCGGCACGCAGGGCGTAGTTCTCTTCACGCGTCACCTGGCGTGAGAGTTCTTCCAGCTCATGGATCGGGCGCGTGATCAGGCGCTTGATCTGTCGGGCTATGACCAGCCACAGCAATACGCTGAAAATCAGGATGCCGAGGCTGGCGGTCAATGTGCCGGTATAGAAGGCCACCGGCAACTCACTGCTGGCCACCAACAGCAAATGCCCGGACGGCTGGCCGGCGCGGGGCAGGGTGATGACCTGGTTGCTGCGAAATTCGGTGAGGCGCCAGGCTTCGATATGGCGGTAGTTTTCCGGCAGGTGCAAGCGGTTGCCGTGCTGCATCTGTGCCAGCAAGGTGCCTTCGCCGTCGTACAGCGCGGCGGCGCGCAAGGGTGAATAGCTGGTCAACTCATTGAGCAGGGCGTCGGCCTTGGCCGGGGATTCAAGCGCTTCGGCGGCCAGCGACGGGTTGGAGACCAATCGACCAATGGCCTGCAGCGCCTGGGGTGCCATGCTTTCCTGGGAAATCCAATAGGCGGCGCTGATAAACGTCAGGTTGGCCACCAGCAATACGGTGGTCAACAGCACCAGCAGGGCGGCCAGCAGTTTCTGCCCTACCGGTAGGTTTTCTAGACGCTGGCGCAGTGGCATCAGGTTTTTTCCAGGTGATAGACAGGTAGGCAGGGTAGCGCGTGCCTCAGTTGCTGGCCAATCCGTGTGAGTGCAAGTCGTCGACCAGGCGCGCCTGCAACTGTTGCAGATGCGGCAGCACCAATTGATGGCGCGCTGCCGCCTGGCACGCATAGCCGAGCAGGTAGCTGATTTCGGTGCGGCGGTTGTTGGCCACGTCCTGATACATGGAGGAGTAGTTGGCCGCGGTGGCCTGGATTACGCGTTCCACTTCGCTGTGCAAGTCTTGTGCGGCGGCGGGTTGGCCGCAACATTCGAGCAACTCGCTCAATTCGGCGCACAAAGTCGCGACTTCACAGTGATGGGCTTGCAGGCCACCGTTGCGGCACTGGTAAAGCACGGTTAATGGGTTGATGGCGCAATTGAGCGCCAGCTTGCGCCACAAACGCGTCAGGATGTCGGTGCTCCACTCATGGGGAATGCCCGCGGCGTGCAGGTCGTCCAGCCACAGCGGGGGAGTGGGATGGCGCGCGTCCCCCAGCCAGGTGTAGCCGTGGCCGGCGAAGACCACGCGCCAGTCACCTTCACGAAACGCGCCTTCGGTGCTGGAGGCAAAGAGGCAGCGGGCCTGGGGTAATTGCGCGGCCACCGCGTCCTGGCTGCCAAGGCCGTTTTGCAGCAGGATCAGTTCAGCGCCGGGTGCCAGTCGGTGTTGCAGCTGTGCGATGGCGCTTTGGGCGTCGTAGGCTTTGCACGCCACCAGCAGGCGATGAATCGGCTCGGGGCTGTCGGGTGTTTCGCCGATCACTGGGTAAGTATTTTCTACGCCGTGTTCCACCAGGGTCAGGCCGCCCGCCTGGTGATAGCTGGCCAGGCGCACGGCATCACGCACTATCAGCCGCACGGGCAGGCCCGCGCGTGATAAGCGCGTGGCCCAGAGGGTGCCCAGGCTGCCGGCGCCGAGAATATGCCAGGTGGTCGACATCAGTTTGTGCTCCGTAGGGTCGCCTGCGATGAATGGCGCGAAAGAACCGCTATAATGCCTCGGCATTTTAGCTTGGGCGCGCTCCATCGCGACGAAGCCCGCCCCTTATATTGGAGAAATGACATGCCTTCGTTCGACGTGGTATCCGAACTGGACAAACACGAAGTCACCAACGCCGTCGAAAACGCCGTCAAGGAACTGGACCGTCGCTATGACTTGAAGGGCAAGGGCAGCTTCGAGTTCAAGGAAAAGGAACTGACCGTCAACCTGACCGCTGAAGCCGATTTCCAGCTGGAAGCGATGATCGAGATCTTCAAGCTGTCGTTGGTCAAGCGCAAGATCGACGCACAGTGCCTTGAAATCAAGGACGCCTACGCCTCGGGCAAGCTGATGAAGCAGGAAGCCGTGCTCAAGGAAGGCATCGATAAGGAGCTGGCGAAGAAGATCGTCGCTCACGTCAAAGATGCCAAGTTGAAGGTCCAGGCCGCCATTCAGGGTGAGCAGGTACGTATCACCGGCAAGAAGCGTGACGACCTGCAAGAAGCCATCGCCGCCCTGCGCGCCAAGGCCTTCGACATGCCGCTGCAGTTCAATAACTTCCGCGACTGATGGCACATTGGGGAACCTGTGCGCGTTTTTAACGTCCCACGCCCCAGAAACAGTGCCTACACTTGAGCCCTTCGGGGCTCATTTGCGTTTTAAGGCAGTCAATTAAGCCGCACATCCGCGCAACAGGAGAAGATAGATGGATTTAAACGCTGAAATGGATCACCTGATCAAGACCTCGCAGTCCTGGATCCCCATGATCATGGAATACGGCAGCCGCGTGTTGCTGGCGGTGATCACCCTGGCCATCGGCTGGTGGCTGATCAACGTATTGACCCACCGCGTGGGACGCTTGCTGGCGCTGCGTAACGCCGACCTGGCGTTGCAGCACTTCATCACCAGCCTTGCGAACATTGCGCTGAAAGTCATGCTGATTGTCAGCGTGGCCTCGATGATCGGCGTGGCCACCACCTCGTTTGTCGCCGCGATCGGTGCCGCCACCCTGGCCATCGGCCTGGCGTTGCAGGGCAGCCTGGCGAACTTTGCCGGTGGCGTGCTGATTCTGCTGTTCCGCCCGTTCCGCATTGGTGACTGGATCGAAGCCCAGGGCACCTCCGGGACTGTCGACAGCATCCAGATCTTCCACACCGTGCTGCGTACTGGCGACAACAAGACCGTGATCGTGCCCAACGGCATCCTGTCCAACGGCATCATCACCAACACCAACCGTCAGCCGACCCGCAAAGTAGTGTTTGATGTGGGTGTCGACTACGAAGCCGATCTGCAGAAGGCCCGTGAGGTGCTGTTGGAGCTGGCCAAAGACCCACGCGTACTGGCCGACCCGGCGCCTGTGGCCGTGGTGTCGACCTTGGGTGACAGTTCGATCACTGTCTCCCTGCGTTGCTGGACCAATACCCCGGATTATTGGGACGTGGTGTTTATGCTCAATGAACTGGCGCGTGATCGTTTGAAAGGCGCGGGTATTGATATTCCGTTTCCACAGCGAGTTATTCGCGTGATGCAAGAACCGCTGGCCAAATAACTAAGCGGCAGGCTGTCGAACTTGGCCGATAGGTCAAGTTTGATGCGTAAGGCCAATATAGTTACTTAGCTTGCTAGTTATTTTTCTTGTGTAATAAATCTGAAATAAAAAAGCCGCTCCCTTGCAAAACAAGGGAGCGGCTTTTTAGTTAAGGCTTACGCCTTAAGTCATCGTTGTAATTAAACAGCTAATTACAAGATGTTCAGCGGGTATTGCGCGATCAGACGCAGTTCGTCGATCGACGCCGAACCGTAGTACACGCCATCAGACGAACGATAGGTCGCTTGACGAACGCGCAGGCTCAGGTCTTTTGCCGGGCCGCTCTGGATCACGTACTTGGCTTCGATGTCGCGTTCCCACTCTTTGGCGTTGGTCGTGACGCCGTTATCTGCACCGCTACCGGTCACATAACGAGTCATGAAGCTCAGGCCTGGAACGCCGTACTTGGCCATGTTCAGGTCATAACGAGCCTGCCAGGATTTTTCGCCTTCAGCGTTGAAGTCGGAACGTGCCACGGAGTTAGCCAAGAAGATCGAGCCACCGCCGTCTACACCGTAGCCGTAGTCGCCGTCACCGCTAACCTTTTGATAGGCCAGGGTGAAGGTGTGAGCGTCGATGGTGTACGCACCTTGCAAGCTGTAGGCACGGTTATCGAGCTTGGTGGTGTTGTCTTTTTCGGCTTTTTGCAGAGCCGCGCCATCGCTTTTGGTGCTGTAGATGTTGAAGTCAACAGCCAGCGATTGATCGTTGCTGAGCGCGTGGGTCCAGTTCACGTTGGCGTAGAGTTTCTTCCAGTAGTCCTCGACTTTCGAGTAGTAGAGGCTGGTGGTGAACTCTGGGGTCCAAGCGTAAACGCCGCCAATGAAGTTGGCGTCTCTCAGGCCACGACCCGTGTCGGGTTCGGAGCTGCCGATGCTGTCCTTGTAGGTGTGATCCTGGGCAACGATCGAGGTGAAGTGACCGGCTTCAAGCTTCAGGTCTTTGATTTCGTTGCTGGTCAGAGAGATACCTTGTGGCAGCTCTGGCAGCAGGCGACTGTCATCGGAAGCAAACACGGGTGCGGTGGTGTATTGATCACCTACTTTCAGCACGGTGTTGGAGAAGCGGAACTTAATCGCGGCGCCGCCTTTGGAGTAGTCGTCTTCCGAGCGACCGTCAGAGCCAGTAGGGAACAAGCCAGTCCCGGCGCGACCCTTGCCACTGTCGAGCTTGACGCCCAGCAGGCCGATGGCGTCAACACCAACACCGATGGTGCCTTGGGTGAAGCCCGACTGGTACAGGCCATTGAAACCAAGGCCGGTTTCTTCGCTGCGGCTTTGGCCAGTGTCGTTGTTGCGCTTGTCACGGCTGAAATACAACATACGAGTGTTGATGCTGAAAGTGCTGTCTTCAACAAAGCCCTTGGAATCGTCCTGGGCGGACGCCATTGCGAACTGCGAGGTGCCTGCTGATACAGCCAGGGCGATCATGCTCCACTTCATCACGCGCATCGTGATTTGCTCCTTTGGTTTTAGGAAGAGTACTGCCGTCCCACCTGTATTTTTATCTGGGCGGCTCTTTCTTTTTTGTGTCGGCGCAAAGTTATATCACGCAGACCCTATTGACGATACTTACTCATCTATCCTTTCAGCTTCTTTACGAGGCTGTCGTAAATTGCTATTTCCCTGTCGCAAATTCACAGCCCGAGTGTCACCGGGCTGACAACTAAAGTGCAGTATTCAACCCCCTTGCGAAGTTTGAACTCATCCTTGAAATGCACCTGAACGCTACTGTTTCTTATCGCGTAACACCTGTATCCAAACGGGTGCCGTTGCCGACGATACGGGTGGGAATGCAACAAGCGTGCACAAAGCGGTAACCGAATGTCATTTTTTCGTGAAAAACGTTACGACGGTGTAAAAACCGCATAAGCACGGGCTTTTTACGTCGTTTGGTTTGGGCTTGACGCCCCGCTGAAACACCCATTGAGAGGTGCAAAAATCCTGTGCCAGGGCAAAGCGTTACCGGTTCACCCCTTGAGTGGGTAATTGGCGGATCCCTTTGAGGCACGGGTGGGTCATTTTGGTGCATCCCGCTGAGGCCCGATTTAGCGTAGCTCAAATATTTGCCTGCCTCGAAAGGGTGCGTGCTTTTTTGCCCGGTTGCCCCAACGCTCCCGCATTCGCCGTGAAGCCTTGAGCATTCGAAGGTATGCTGGGCACCTGAAATTGACCTGCCGAACGGAGTGCCGCGTGTTCGCCTTAGACCAACGCCTGCAACAAGACACACTGGCCATTGGGGACTTCCCGCTCTGCCGCCTGCTGCTGTCCAACGACGCCAATTACCCCTGGTTCATTCTGGTGCCGCGCATCGACGGTATCAGCGAAGTGTTTCAACTGGATGTCGCCGATCAACATCGGCTGTGGCAAGAGACGACCGCCCTGGCACAGTTGCTTAATGAAGGGCTGGCGGCCGATAAAATGAACATCGGCGCGCTGGGTAACGTAGTCAGCCAGTTGCACGTGCATGTGATTGTGCGCAAACGTGATGATGCGGCCTGGCCGGCACCGGTCTGGGGCAAACACCCGGCACGGCATTATACCGATGAGCAAGTGGCGGCGATTCGCAGCCAATTGCGCGGGCTATTGCCTGCCGACTTCATCTTTAGCCAGGACTGAATCATGGACCTGCAAGACCGCGTTACCGATCTGGAAAGCCGCCTGGCCTTCCAGGACGACACCATCGAGACCCTCAATGACATCCTGGTCACCCAGCAGCGTGCGGTGGAGCGCCTGCAAATGCAGATGACGGCGTTGCTCAAGCGCCAGGAAGAAATGGGCGGGCAATTCGAGACCTCCGAAGAAGAAGCGCCGCCGCCACATTATTAATCGGCCCTTCGTTAAACAGCCGCGCATAAAAAACCGCGATCCAGCTCAGCCGGATCGCGGTTTTTTTATGCGCTGCGGTTAGGCGTCAGCGACGCGGCAAGGCCGCAATCACGTCTTCGGCTTGCAGGCCTTTGTCGCGGTTCATGACGGAGAACTCCACGCGCTGGCCTTCGACCAGTACGCGATGGCCTTCGCCACGGATAGCCCGGAAGTGGACGAAGATATCGTCGCCCGAATCGCGGGAAATAAAGCCGAAGCCTTTGGAGGTATTGAACCACTTGACGGTCCCGGTATCCCGGTTGGTCATGTCGTAGTTTTGCGACGCCGCGGCAGGCGACGAACGGTAGAAGCTGATGGCCAAGTGAAGAACGATGGCGACCACAGCAATCACCAGGCTGAGCAGGATGGCCGGGTGGCCGCCCACTTCAGGCATAGGTGCCAGGAGGGTGAGGGTTTGCACGACAACGGTCAGTACCAACAGCGCGCTGACCAGGTTTTGCAGTTGATGACGCGTGCCTTTGTTCCAGTAAGGGATTACCGGTGCGAGCGTCAGGTTAAGAAGGCCGAACAAGGCCAGGTACAGGGCGTCGTGTTGTTCCAGGTACGGCAGGCTTTCAGGCTGCAGACTCGGAATAAAGGACAGCAGCAACGCTGCAACGCCCGTCAGGAGGTGGACGATTTTCAACATTTTGATTAACTCACGTTAAGACGGATCACAAGGAAGAGCTGACTGGCACGGTTCGCTTCTGAACAATGGGAGGCGTTGGGCACGTGCGCGGGTATCAGCCTATGTGGCGTACCGCAGAAATAAACGGCAACCACACGCCACCTATTTAACAGCAAAGGCTGTGCCTACTCAAATCAAGCATTTCGGGGTGTTGCCAGCGCCACGGCATTTCTGCGTCAAACGCTTGTCCTAGACAGTGCGGGACTCTGCGAGTGGTAATTTCAGGGTCTTGCGACTCGTCACACAGGTTAGCCCGTCGCTGACAGGCGCAGCCGTGCAGAGGGGCGATATGTCGCACGCTGCCTGCGTGTGCCGGGCTGCACACCGCCGGCACTCTTGCTAGAGTGGTCCTGCACCTGATCAATGAATGTTCGTCAATTGAAGGGGAAAAACATGGCAATCGATATTGGTATCAGTGAAGAAGACCGTAAATCCATCGTCGATGGGCTTTCACGGCTGCTGTCCGATACCTATGTACTGTATTTGAAAACCCACAACTTCCACTGGAACGTCACGGGCCCCATGTTTCGTACGCTGCACTTGATGTTCGAGGAGCAGTACAACGAACTCGCGCTGGCGGTGGACTCCATTGCCGAGCGTATCCGTGCCCTGGGCTTCCCGGCGCCGGGTGCCTATTCGATCTATGCGCGGCTGTCTTCGATCAAGGAAGAAGAGGGCGTGCCCAGCGCCGAAGAGATGATCAAGCAACTGGTGGCCGGCCAGGAAGCCGTCACGCGCACCGCTCGCGGTATTTTCCCGTTGCTCGACAAGGTCAGCGACGAGCCGACCGCCGACCTGTTGACCCAGCGCATGCAGGTTCACGAGAAAACCGCGTGGATGCTGCGTTCCTTGCTTGAAAACCAGTAAAAGCCTCTCCTGAGTGGCGCCTCCCTGGCGCCGCTCGCTTGTTTCTCCGCACTTCCTGGCGTTGTCCTACAACTTTCCAATCCGCGTCTTCTGGCTGCCCCTCTCGCCCTGCTGTTTTATAGGCTCACTGCCCAATGGGAGAAACCCATGGGCTGCTGTTTGGCAATGGAGTGTCAGGTGTATGTCACGCGGAGTGGGTAATGGAGTGATGGAAACCGCCGGTTTTCACAAGATAAAGGTCGACCCCTTTGCCAAAGGGTTCGACATGGGACTGGCCAAGCCATTGTCCCGGTCGATCAGGCTCAACGGGTTTTCCACCTGTCTGCGCCTGGAGCAGATCTATTGGAATATCCTCACGGAGATAGCCAGGATCAATGCCTGTTCAGTCAGCGCGTTGTTGTCGTATGTCGATCGGGAGGTGCATTTGCGTTACGGGGGAGTGAAGAACTTCAGCGGGCTGGTGCGGGTAGTGTGCGTGGTCCACGTATTAAAAGAGCGCGCCAGCGCCACGGGCCTGGATTAAACCGCCGGTTGCGAAGCAGGCTCGCCGTCAAGGCGGGCCAGGCTTCGGGCAGAAAGCCGGCTGCACTGTGTCGATTTACCAGATATAATCCCGCGCTTTGCTGCGCGTCCCTGGCTTATCCACAGGGTGGGCGTGGTGCAGTTACGATCTGATCGCCGAGACATCTCCATGCCCATGTACGACTATCAATGTGCTTCCTGTGGTCATCAGTTGGAAGCCATTCAGAAGATCAGCGCTGCGCCGCTGGTCGATTGCCCAGCCTGCCAGGCACCTGAGCTGAAGAAGATGTTGTCCATGCCGGGCTTCCGCCTGAGCGGCGGCGGCTGGTATGAGACCGACTTCAAGACCGGCGCCAAGAAGAATCTGGCGGGCGGCGACAAAGCAGACTGAGTTGAACTCTACGCGCAGGCTCCTGCATTATCCGTCCCCTGCTTAACTGTACGGTGACGAGGCGAGCCTCCATCGAATTTCGAATTACGAGAAGTGAAACCACTACCATGATGCGCAGCCACTATTGCGGCCAACTGAACGAGACCCTGGATGGTCAGGAAATCACCCTTTGCGGATGGGTTCACCGTCGCCGCGACCACGGCGGGGTAATTTTCCTCGATATCCGTGATCGTGATGGTCTGGCCCAAGTGGTGTTCGACCCGGACCGCGCCGAGAGCTTCGCCGCCGCCGACCGCGTGCGCAGCGAATACGTCGTGAAGATCACCGGCAAGGTGCGCCTGCGCCCGGCCGGTGCTGTAAATGCCAACATGGCCTCCGGCGCCATCGAAGTGCTGGGTTATGAGCTGGAAGTGTTGAACGAGTCGGAAACCCCGCCGTTCCCACTCAACGAATACTCCGATGTGGGCGAAGAAACCCGCCTGCGCTACCGCTTCCTGGACCTGCGCCGTCCGGAAATGGCCGAGAAGCTGCGCCTGCGTTCGCGCATGACCACCAGCATTCGCCGCTTCCTCGACGAAAACGGCTTCCTCGACGTCGAAACGCCGATCCTCACCCGGGCCACCCCGGAAGGCGCGCGTGACTACCTGGTGCCAAGCCGTACCCACGCCGGTTCGTTCTTCGCATTGCCGCAATCGCCACAGCTGTTCAAGCAACTGCTGATGGTTGCCGGCTTCGACCGCTACTACCAGATCGCCAAGTGCTTCCGTGACGAAGACCTGCGCGCTGACCGCCAGCCTGAATTCACCCAGATCGACATCGAGACCAGCTTCCTCGATGAAAAAGAGATCATGGGCCTGACCGAGCAAATGATCCGCAACCTGTTCAAGGAAGTGCTGGACCTGGAATTCGGCGAATTCCCGCACATGACCTTCGAAGAAGCCATGCGCCGTTACGGTTCCGACAAGCCAGACCTGCGTAACCCGCTGGAACTGGTGGACGTGGCCGACCAGCTCAAAGCAGTCGACTTCAAGGTGTTCAGCGGCCCGGCCAACGACCCTAAATGCCGCATCGCCGCCCTGCGCGTGCCTGGCGGCGCGAGCATGCCGCGCAAGCAGATCGACGACTACACCAAGTTCGTCGGCATCTACGGTGCCAAAGGCCTGGCGTACATCAAGGTCAACGAGCGCGCCAATGGCGTTGACGGCCTGCAATCGCCGATCGTCAAAAACATTCCGTTGGACAACCTCAACGCGATCCTGGACCGCGTCGGTGCAGTCGATGGCGACATCGTGTTCTTCGGTGCCGACAAGGCCAAGATCGTCAGCGAGGCCTTGGGCGCGCTGCGCATCAAGCTCGGTCACGACCTGGACCTGCTGACCTGCAAGTGGGCACCGATGTGGGTCGTCGACTTCCCGATGTTCGAAGAGAACGACGACGGCAGCTTCAGCGCCTTGCACCACCCGTTCACCGCGCCGAAGTGCTCGCCTGAAGAGTTGGAAGCCAACCCGGCCGGCGCTCTGTCGCGTGCCTACGACATGGTGCTCAACGGCACCGAGCTGGGTGGCGGTTCGATCCGTATCCACCGCAAAGAGATGCAACAAGCGGTGTTCCGCCTGTTGGGCATCAACGAAGCGGAACAGGAAGAGAAGTTCGGCTTCCTGCTCGACGCCCTCAAGTACGGCGCACCGCCGCACGGTGGCTTGGCGTTCGGCCTGGACCGTCTGGTGATGCTGATGACCGGCGCCCAGTCGATCCGTGAAGTGATCGCCTTCCCGAAAACCCAGAGTGCTGCGGACGTCATGACCCAGGCGCCGGGCGTAGTGGATGCCAAGGCGTTGCGCGAACTGCACATCCGTCTGCGCGAGGCGCCGAAGGCTGAGTAAGGCTGCGGCGTGAAAGCGCAATAAGGTTTTACGCAGTCAAAAAGGCGCATCTTCGGATGCGCCTTTGCGTTTAAAAGAGGGAATTCCTGCCTGGGGCGGGATTGATAAGGTTTCTAGAGAATTTCGGAGTTGTGTTATGGCTGGCCATTCCAAGTGGGCGAACATCAAGCACCGCAAAGAGCGTCAGGATGCCAAGAAAGGCAAGATCTTCACCAAGTGGATTCGCGAACTGACCGTCGCCGCCCGCCAAGGCGGTGGTGACCCAGGTTCCAACCCGCGTCTGCGCCTGGCGCTGGACAAGGCCTTGGGCGCAAACATGAGCCGCGACATCATTGATCGCGCCGTGGCCCGTGGTGCCGGCGCTGCCGATACCGACGACATGGTCGAGCTGAGCTATGAAGGCTACGGCCCAGGCGGCGTGGCGGTGATGGTCGAGTGCATGACCGACAACCGCAACCGCACGGCGGCCGCTGTGCGCCATGCCTTCAGCAAATGTGGCGGCAACCTGGGCACCGATGGCTCGGTGGCTTACCTGTTCGAGCGCAAAGGGCAGATCACGTTTGCGCCTGGCACCGACGAAGACGCCTTGATGGAAGCTGCGATGGAGGCAGACGCTGACGACGTGGTAACCAACGAGGATGGCTCCATCGACGTGTTTACCTCGTTTGCCGGCTTCTATGCGGTGCGTAACGCGCTGGAAGCCGCTGGTTTCAAAGGCACCGACGCGGAAATCGTGATGCTGCCCACCACCAGCGCCGAGCTGGACCTGGACGGCGCGCAGAAAGTGCTGAAGATGCTGGACATGCTCGAAGACCTGGATGATGTGCAGAACGTCTACTCGAATGCCGACATCCCGGAAGAAGTGGCTGAACAGCTAGCCTGAGGGATGATGCAGATCAAAATGTGGGAGCGGGCTTGCTCGCGAAAGCGGTGTTTCAGTCAACTCATATACTGACTGAC
>NZ_CBFHAZ010000017.1:0-79843 GCF_965653655.1 Pseudomonas onubensis
TGCGTTGGGTCAGTGACAGATGAATTGACTGACCCACCGCATTCGCGAGCAAGCCCGCTCCCACAGTTGACCGAGTATGGCTCTGCTGTTGCTGTTGCTGTTGCTGTTGCTGTTGCTGTTGCTCCGGTTCTTACATCCTTTTCGATGACGAAGTCAGCGGTCTTTTGATCTGCGCTTTTGATCTTGATCTGAAATCGCCCCGTCAAACACTATGGCCGCAATTCGACAGGGATTTGGGGGGTAAACCGGCAGGGATGCCGGTTTAGCCGCGCTGGGCCAAGGATGGTCCAGCCCAGCCTAAAGCCCCTGCTGCAACGCCGGATCATCCGGATTCTGCTGCTCCAGCTGCGCCAATAACACCTGCACATTCTGCAACTGCCCGGTTTCCTTCCAATAGCTGACCAGCAACACACGCGCCTTGCGATTGGCCGGATGACGCTGGACGATTTCCTCCAGCTGACGCTGAGCAGCATCCACTTCTTCCTGGGCGTGCAGGGTGGTGGCGAGGTCAAAGCGGTAATCCTGATTGCCCGGCTCAAGCTCCACGGCCTTGGACAGCCCAAGCAGCGCGTACGGCCGCTCCCCATGGTGCAACAGCCACATACCCAGGGCGTGTTGCAGGTAGGCCGACTCTGGATGCGCCGCCAACTGCCGCGCCAGCAACTGGCGGGACTCGTCGGTCTTGCCCTGTTTATCGAGCAATTCGATCTGCGCCACCACGGCTTGCAGATTATCCGGCTGCAGGCGCATGGCCTGCTCCAGCGCATGTTGCGCCTCCGGCAGCAGGGCGCTGTGGATATACAAGCGCGCCAACTGGATCCAGCCCTCGGCGGTTTCCGGCTCAGCCTTGAGCTTTTTCACAAACTCATCGAGCACTTGCTGCAAAGGCCCGAAATACAGGCCCAGGGTATCCGGCGACAGGCCGAGCAAGGCATTGGCGGCAGCAAAGCGAACTTCCTGCTCTGGGTCATCCAGTGCCGGGCCAAGCAGCAAGGTGCGTTGGCCGCTGGGCACCAGGCCGACAATGCTGTGAATCGCCGCTTCGCGAACCAACGGCGACTCATCCGCCAGGTCTTTATCCGCCAGTTTCAGCGCTTGGGGGCTTGGGTAATTGGGCAGTTCGGCGTGCAAGGCGGCGCGACGTTCCGGCGACAAGTCCGGTCGACCGAGCTGTTGATACAGCACACGGGCGGCGCCCGGTTCGCCGTTGCGCGCCTGTTTCAGCGCCTTGGCGTAACCATGGGCAATTGCCGGCGGCACGGCCACCGGGGTGGAGCGGGAGAAATACCAGGTGACCAGGACAAGCAACAACAGGGCGCACAGGCCGATGATGGAGTAACGGCGTGACTTTGACATGCAGGCGTCCAAAAGCTGGGGGCAGCTATCGCAAAGCCTCAAGCTTCGGCCAGACCACGGCGAGTGTCAAACCCGCATCAGTCCAGCACGTATTCCACTGGCTCAAGGGCAGGAGGCAGGTCGCTTTCACCCAAGGCTGCAAGGATTTCGCGCTCCAGTGTGCGCACGATGGCGTTGCAGGGCAGATCGTTCTCGTCAAAACCGAACGGGTCTTCCAGATCATCACCGATCTCATCCAAACCAAAGAACGTGTAGCTGACGATGGCGGTGAACACCGGCGTCAACCAGCCCAGCGGCTCGGCCATGGCGAACGGCAGCAGAATGCAGAACAGGTAAATGGTGCGGTGCAGCAGCAAGGTGTAAGGGAAGGGCAGTGGCGTGGTTTTGATCCGCTCGCAGGCAGCCTGCACCAGGCTGAGGCTGACCAACCGGGTTTCCAGCTGGGTGTAGCGCCATTCACTGATCACGCCCTGTTCGGCCAGCAGCGAAAACCGCGCGCCCAGTTGTTGCAGCACGTGGTCGGGAAGATTGGGATGCGCCCGGTCAACCGCTATCCAGGGTGTGATAACGCGGGCTTCATCTTCACGGCGCAGGTGCGCGACCAGGCCGTGGGCAAACCCGCACACCCCACGCAAAAGGCTGGCGCGCTCGGGTGAGTCGCCCAGCACTTGGGTTTCGCGGATCAGCGAGCGCACCTCAATGATCATCTGCCCCAGTTGCTTGCGGCCTTCCCACCAACGGTCATAGCAGGCGTTGTTGCGAAAACTCATGAAGATCGACAACGACAACCCGAGCAAGGTGAACGGCGTGGCATTGACCTTGGAGAAGTAGGCCGGGTGCAGGGTCTCTACCAGCACGATCACCGAGGCTAGCAGTGTGACCAACAGGCTGCGCAAGGCGATGCGCTTGGCAATCGAGCCTTTCAACGAAAACAGGATACCCACGAGGTTGGGTTTGGGGCGGACGATCATCGGCAGGCGGCTTCTCTGGTGGTGCAGGCCTGAAGATTAAGAGTTTGCACCCGGAGCGTCCAATCACTGCGGCTGACCGACTGATAAGCCGGATCAATGATTGGCCAAACCAGTCAGCCAAGTTGAAGGCTTTGACCATTGCCGCCACAGCGCTCTAGAGCGACTATTTCAGCGATTCTCGTCGTGACAAATGTCCTGAAAATAAAAACACATAAGGATTTGGAACCATGCGTGAGTATTTGGCTGCCACCACTGCGTTCGATTACCAGAACACCGTCAACGCCGCCCTGTCCGGCAACCTGCAAGCCCTGAATGCCTGTGTGGAGTGTTGCGACCGCCATGCGCTGCCGGGGCGCATCGCGTTGTTTTGGGAAGGCAAGGACGGGCGCAGCGCCACCGTGACCTTCACCCAATTGCAGGACCAGGCCGCACGCTTTGCCAATTTCCTCCTGGCCCAAGGCGTGCAACGCGGTGACAAGGTGGCGGGCCTGCTGCCGCGCACGGCAGAGTTATTGGTGGTGGTGTTCGCCACGTGGCGTATCGGCGCGGTGTACCAGCCGCTGTTTACCGCCTTCGGGCCTAAAGCCATCGAGCATCGGCTGAACAGCTCCGGCGCCGTACTGGTGGTCACGGATGCGGTCAACCGGCCCAAGCTCGCAGACGTCGAAGGCTGCCCGACCATTGTCACGGTGGCCGGGGACAAGGGCGAAGGCATCGTGCGCGGCGACTACAGCTTCTGGGCCGAACTGCCGAATTATTCAAACACCTGCGAGCCCGTGCTGCTGGGCGCAGAAGACCCGTTCCTGCTGATGTTTACCTCGGGTACCACCGGCCCATCAAAAGCGCTGTCGGTGCCGCTCAAGGCCATCGTTGCGTTCCAGAGCTACACCCGCGACGCGGTGGACTTGCGCCCCGAAGATGCCTTTTGGAATGTCGCCGACCCGGGCTGGGCCTATGGCATCTATTTCGGCGTGACCGGGCCGCTGTCCATGGGCCACCCGATTACCTTCTACGATGGCCCGTTCACACTGGAAAGCACTTGCCGGGTGATCAATAAGTACGCAATTACCAACCTCACCGGCTCGCCCACCGCTTACCGCCTGCTGATTGCCGGTGGCGAACAGTTCGCGCGCGCCATCAAGGGCAAGCTGCGTATCGTCAGCAGCGCCGGCGAGCCGCTGAACCCGGAAGTGATCCGCTGGTTCGCCGATAACCTGGGCGTGGTCATTCATGACCATTACGGCCAGACCGAACTGGGCATGGTGCTGTGCAACCACCACGGCCTGGCGCACCCCGTGCACGTCGGCTCGGCGGGCTTTGCCTCACCGGGCCACCGCATTGTGGTACTCGATGATGAGTACCAGGAATTGCCGGCGGGCCAGCCGGGCATCCTCGCCATTGACCGTGACCAGTCGCCGATGTGTTGGTTTGCCGGCTACGACGGCGTGAAGACCAAGGCATTTGTCGGCAAGTATTACCTCAGTGGCGACACCGTGGAGCTGAACCCAGATGGCAGCATCAGCTTTGTCGGGCGCAGTGACGATGTGATCACCACGTCCGGCTACCGCGTAGGGCCATTCGACGTCGAAAGCGCACTGGTCGAACACCCGGCCGTGGTCGAAGCCGCCGTCGTCGGCAAACCGTGCCCGGAGCGCACCGAACTGGTCAAAGCCTTTGTGGTGATCAACGAGCAATACCGCGCTACGCCGGAACTGGCCGAGGAACTGCGCCTGCACGTGCGCAAGCGCCTCGCGGCCCACGCCTACCCACGGGAAATCGAATTTGTCAGCGACTTGCCCAAGACTCCGAGCGGCAAGCTGCAACGCTTTATTTTGCGTAATCAGGAAATTGCGAAGACACAGGCCATCGCCTGATCCACTTTTAAGGAAACAATGATGCAGATTGAAAACAAGGTATTCCTGGTCAGCGGCGGTGCTTCGGGCCTTGGCGCGGCCACCGCTGAAATGCTCATCGGCGCCGGTGCCAAGGTGATGCTGGTCGACCTGAATGCCGACGCCGTAGCGGCCAAGGCCCAGCAACTGGGCGATAACGCCCGCAGCGCCGTGGCCGATATCAGCCAGGAAGCTGCCGCCGAGGCTGCCGTACACGCCACCGTTGCCGCCTTTGGCGGCCTGCACGGCCTGGTCAACTGCGCCGGTGTGGTACGTGGCGAAAAGATCCTCGGCAAGAACGGCCCACACGCGTTGGCCAGCTTTGCCCAGGTGATCAACGTCAACTTGATCGGCAGCTTCAACCTGCTGCGCCTGGCGGCTGCGGCCATCGCTGAAACCGAGGCGAATGCCGACGGTGAGCGTGGCGTTATCATCAACACCGCCTCGGTAGCCGCCTTTGACGGGCAGATTGGCCAGGCGGCGTATGCCGCCTCCAAAGGCGCCATCGCCAGCCTGACCTTGCCCGCGGCTCGCGAGCTGGCACGCTTTGGCATCCGCGTGATGACCATCGCCCCGGGCATTTTCGAAACACCGATGATGGCCGGCATGACCGCCGAAGTGCGCGATTCCCTGGCCGCTGGCGTGCCATTCCCGCCGCGTTTGGGCAAGCCGTCCGAATACGCCGCACTGGTACGCCACATCATCGAAAACAGCATGCTCAATGGCGAGGTGATCCGTCTCGACGGCGCCTTGCGCATGGCCGCCAAGTAAGGAGAACACTCATGAACGAGCATCCCATGAACAATGATCCGATTGTTATCGTCAGCGCCGCGCGCACGCCTATGGGCGGTTTCCAGGGCGACCTAAAAGGCCTGACCGCGCCGCAACTGGGTGCTGCCGCGATCCGCGCCGCCGTCGAACGGGCCGGGATTGCCCCGGATGCAGTCGATGAAGTGCTGTTCGGCTGTGTGCTGCCCGCAGGCCTGGGCCAGGCGCCTGCGCGTCAGGCCGCCTTGGGCGCCGGGCTGGACAAGGCCACGCGCTGCACCACCTTGAACAAGATGTGCGGCTCGGGCATGGAAGCGACCCTCCTCGCCCACGATTCGCTGCTGGCCGGCAGTGTTGATGTGGTGGTCGCCGGCGGCATGGAAAGCATGTCCAACGCACCGTACCTGCTCGACCGCGCGCGCAGCGGCTACCGCATGGGCCACGGCAAGGTGCTTGACCATATGTTCCTCGACGGCCTCGAAGACGCCTATGACAAGGGCCGCCTGATGGGCACCTTTGCCGAAGACTGCGCCGAGCACAACGGTTTCACCCGTGAAGCCCAGGACGCCTTCGCCATTGCCTCGCTGACCCGCGCGCAAGAGGCCATCACCCATGGCAGCTTTGCCGCCGAAATCGTCCCGGTGCAGGTCACCGTCGGCAAAGAGCAAAAGACCATCCTGCATGACGAGCAGCCGCCCAAGGCCAAGCTGGACAAGATTGCCAGCCTGAAACCGGCGTTCCGCGAAGGCGGCACGGTGACGGCGGCCAACTCCAGCTCGATTTCCGATGGTGCGGCGGCGCTGCTGCTGATGCGTCAGTCCGAGGCGCAACAGCGTGGCCTCAAGCCCTTGGCGGTGATCCACGGGCACGCCGCGTTTGCCGATGAGCCAGGCCTGTTCCCGGTGGCGCCCGTGGGCGCGATTCGCAAACTGATGAGCAAGACCGGCTGGAACCTGGGCGACGTTGACTTGTTTGAAATCAACGAAGCCTTCGCGGTGGTCAGCCTGGTGACCATGAGCAAGCTGGAGATCCCCCACAGCAAAGTCAATATTCACGGCGGCGCCTGCGCCCTGGGCCACCCGATCGGTGCTTCCGGTGCGCGCATCCTGGTGACGCTGCTCTCGGCCCTGCGCCAGAAAGGCCTCAAACGCGGGGTCGCCGCCATTTGTATTGGCGGCGGTGAAGCCACGGCCATGGCCGTCGAATGCCTGTACTGATTGATAGCAGCTGCAAGTTTTAAGCTTCAAGCTTCAAGTAGAAGCTCATCGGCTTTTACTTGCAGCTTGCCGCTTGCCGCTTATAGGACCCTGAATATGTTGCCCAATGACGAACAACTGCAAATCAGCGAAGCGGCCCGGCAATTTGCCCAGGAACGTCTGAAACCCTTCGCTGCCGAATGGGACCGCGAGCACCGTTTCCCCAAGGAAGCCATTGGCGAGATGGCCGAGCTGGGCTTTTTCGGCATGCTGGTGCCGGAACAGTGGGGCGGTTGCGACACCGGCTACCTGGCCTACGCCATGGCCCTGGAAGAAATCGCCGCTGGCGATGGCGCGTGCTCGACCATCATGAGCGTACACAACTCGGTGGGTTGCGTGCCGATCCTCAAGTTCGGCAACGACCAGCAGAAACAGCAGTTCCTCACGCCGCTGGCCAGTGGCGCCATGCTCGGTGCCTTCGCGTTGACCGAACCCCAGGCCGGCTCCGATGCCAGCAGCCTGAAAACCCGCGCGCGCCTTGAGGGCGACCATTACGTGCTCAATGGCTGCAAACAGTTCATCACCTCCGGGCAGAACGCCGGGATCGTGATTGTGTTTGCGGTGACGGACCCGGCCGCAGGCAAGCGCGGGATCAGCGCGTTCATCGTGCCGACCGACTCACCGGGCTACACGGTGGCGCGGGTGGAAGACAAACTCGGCCAGCATGCGTCCGACACCTGCCAGATCCTCTTCGAAGATGTAAAGGTGCCAGTTGCCAACCGCTTGGGCGAGGAGGGCGAAGGCTACAGGATCGCCCTGGCCAACCTCGAAGGCGGCCGCGTCGGCATCGCCTCGCAATCGGTGGGCATGGCCCGTGCCGCCTTCGAAGCCGCACGTGACTATGCCCGCGAGCGCGAAAGCTTCGGCAAGGCGCTGATCGAACACCAGGCCGTGGCCTTCCGTTTGGCCGACATGGCCACGCAAATCGCGGTGGCCCGGCAAATGGTGCATTACGCTGCGGCCCTGCGTGACAGCGGCAAGCCGGCCTTGGTCGAGGCGTCGATGGCCAAGCTGTTTGCATCGGAAATGGCCGAGAAAGTCTGCTCGGCCGCCTTGCAAACCTTGGGCGGTTACGGTTACCTGAGCGACTTCCCACTGGAGCGGATCTACCGCGATGTGCGGGTCTGCCAGATTTACGAAGGCACCAGCGATATTCAACGCATGGTCATCTCACGCAACCTTTAAGGAGCCGATACATGAGTTACGAAACCCTTTTGCTCGAAGTCCAGGGCCGCGTCGGGCTGATTACCCTTAATCGTCCCCAAGCCCTGAACGCCTTGAACGCGCAGCTGGTCAGCGAGTTGAACCAGGCGCTGGACGGCCTCGAAGCCGACCCGCAAATCGGCTGCATCGTGCTGACCGGCTCGAAAAAAGCCTTTGCCGCCGGCGCTGACATCAAGGAGATGGCCGAGCTGACCTACCCGCAGATCTACCTCGACGACCTGTTCAGCGACAGCGACCGCGTGGCCAACCGCCGCAAGCCGATCATTGCCGCCGTTAACGGTTTCGCCCTGGGCGGCGGTTGTGAACTGGCCTTGATGTGCGACTTCATCCTGGCCGGCGACGGCGCCAAGTTCGGCCAGCCGGAAATCAACCTCGGCGTACTCCCAGGCATGGGTGGCACCCAGCGCCTGACCCGCGCCGTGGGCAAGGCCAAGGCCATGGAAATGTGCCTGACCGGGCGCTTTATTGATGCTGTTGAAGCTGAACGCTGCGGGGTTGTGGCGCGCATCGTACCCGCCGATGAACTGCTCGAAGAAGCGCTGAAAACCGCGACCTTGATTGCCGGCAAGTCCGTGCCGATCAGCATGATGGTCAAAGAAAGCGTGAACCGTGCGTTTGAGGTGAGCCTGTCTGAAGGTGTGCGCTTTGAGCGCCGGGTGTTCCATGCTGCGTTTGCCACCCAGGACCAGAAGGAAGGCATGGCAGCGTTTGTGGCCAAGCGCGCGCCTGAGTTCAAGGACCAGTAACCCGCCCTCAAAATCACCAACGTTCAAAATGTGGGAGCGGGCTTGCTCGCGAAGGCGGTCGGTCAGTCAAAGATGCAGCGACTGATGAACTGCATTCGCGAGCAAGCCCGCTCCCACATTGGCTTTGTGTGGCAATTAGAGCTGGTAGTTCTTCAGCTCTCTGGCAATCACCATCCGCTGAATCTCGCTGGTGCCTTCGTAAATCTGCGTAATCCTTGCATCCCGGTAGTAACGCTCCACCGGGTAGTCCTCAAGATACCCATACCCGCCATGGATCTGCATCGCCGAGGAGCAGACTTTCTCGGCCATCTCCGATGCAAACAACTTGGCCTGGGACGCTTGCGACAAACACGGTTTGCCCGCGCTGCGCAGGCGTGCGGCATGCAGGATCAGCAAGCGCGCAGCATTGAGTTGGGTTTGCATGTCGGCCAGCAGGTTGGCAATGCTTTGGTGCTCGATAATCGCCTTGTTGAACTGCACCCGATCCCGCGCATACGCCAACGCCGCCTCAAATGCCGCACGGGCAATGCCCAAGGCTTGCGCGGCAATGCCGATGCGCCCGCCCTCAAGGTTGGACAGGGCGATGGCCAGGCCCTTGCCGCGTTCACCCAGCAGGTTGGCGTCGGGGACTGTGCACTGGTTGAGCGTGACAGCGCAGGTGTCCGAGGCACGAATACCCATCTTGTGTTCGGTACGGTCGACCCCAAAGCCCGGCGTGTCGGTAGGCACCAGGAAGGCCGAGATACCTTTTTTGCCCAACTCCGGGTCCGTCACCGCAAACACAATGGCCAATTTGGCGCGCTTGCCGTTGCTGACAAACTGCTTGGCGCCGGTGATCACCCACTGGCCATCGCGCAGTTCGGCGCGGGTGCGCAGGTTATGGGCTTCGGACCCGGCCTGGGGCTCGGTGAGGCAAAAGCAGCCGATGGCTTGGCCGCTTGCCAGCTCGGCCAGCCAGGTTTGCTTTTGCGCTTCGGTGCCGTAGTTGAGGATTGGCCCGCAACCGACTGAATTATGGATACTCATGAGTGCGCCGGTGGCGCCATCACCGGCAGAAATTTCCTCGACGGCCAAGGCATACGCCACGTAGTCGACATAGGTGCCGCCCCATTCTTCCGGCACCACCATGCCCAGCAGGCCGAGTTCGCCCATCTTCGCGACGAGGGCGTCATCGATCCAGCCGGCTTTTTCCCAGGCTTGCGCATGCGGGGCGATTTCGCCACGGGCAAAGTCGCGCGCCATGTCGCGAATCATCACTTGTTCTTCAGTGTATTCAATATCTTGCATGGCTTATTTCCCACTCTGCTTGAAGTCACTGAAGAAGCTCTCGACATGGCTGGCGTCCAGCTCATGGACCGTCGCGGGGTTCCAGTGCGGAGTTTTGTCCTTGTCGATGATCAGCGCCCGAACCCCTTCGATCAGGTCGCCGCGTTCAAACCACTGGCGATCCAGGTGCAACTCCAATGCGAAGCACTGCTCCAGCGCCAAGCGCCGGCCACGGCGCAGCATCTGCAGGGTCACGGCCATCGCCAGCGGCGAACGGGTCTGCATCAGGCTGGCAGTGGTGAGCGCCCATTCGTGGCTGTCGGCGACGGTGACTTGTTGCAGTTGCTCGACCATGCTCGGCACATCCGGCAACGCAAAGAAGTGGTCGATCACCGGACGCAGTGCGGCCAGCGGGGCGTCGGGCAATTGTTGTACCGCGAGCCTGGCCAGCACGCCTTGCAGGTCTTTGAGCGGCGAATCCTGCCATTGCAGGCGGTCGAGCTTCTGCTCGAGTTCGGTGAGTTTGGCGCTGTCGATACACCAGTCCGCCAGCCCGCAATACAGCGCATCGGCGGCGCGAATCTGCACGCCGGTGACGCCGAGGTAAATCCCCAGTTCGCCAGGGATGCGCGAGAGGAAATAGCTGCCACCCACGTCCGGGAAATAACCAATGGCCACTTCCGGCATCGCCAGGCGGCTGCGTTCGGTCACCACACGCAAGTCGGCGCCTTGCACCAGGCCCATGCCGCCGCCGAGGACAAACCCGTCCATCAGGGCCAGCACGGGTTTGCGATAATGGTGGATCGCCAGGTCGAGGGCGTATTCCTCGACGAAGAAGTCCTGATGCAGGCTGTCGCCCTGCTTGAAGCTGTCGTAGAGAGAGCGAATGTCGCCACCGGCGCAGAAGGCTTTTTCACCGGCACCGCGCAGCACCACGGCATACACCTGCGGGTCATCTGCCCAGGCCTGCAACTGCGCGGTCAGGCTGCGGACCATCTCCAGGGTGATGGCATTCAAGCCGGCGGGGCGGTTGAGGGTGAGGTGGCCAATATGGTTACGAACTTCGGCCAGTACCTCGTCCTGAAGAATCCTGGCCTGGCTTGCTTCGGATGAAACCTGAGCAGTCATCACTAACTCCCTGCTTTTATTGTTCTTTATCAAGATGTTCGCGCACGAACCATCTCGCGATCGTACCAGTGCAAATTTGCCCAGTACAACCCGGAATCATGCAGGTCGTTTTTGCATTTATGCAGCGCTGCGGCTGCCGAGCACTTCACCGATGCTACGGCGTCGGGCGTGGCCTTCTGCTGTGTGGATCAATTGTTCCAGTTCAGTCGGCTCCACATCAAAGAACTGTTCCATGTCGGCCAGGGCCAGCTTCAGATCGGCCGCCGTAATGCCCGCGTCGGTCACCGGCGCTGTGCTGCCCAGCACCACAGCGGGCGACTCGACCGCGCTCTTGGGGTAACGCGTGCGTGTTGCGTTGTTGTAGACCAGCGCACAAGCCAGCAGCGCGCCCGCACCGAGCATCACTGGACCTACTTCCTGCCAACCCAGGGCAATGGAGGCCGGATCTGCGAGCACCAGCGTCATCGCCAGGCCACCGGCGGGCGGGTGCAGGCAGCGCAGCCAGCAAATCAAGACCACGGTCATGCCCGCCGCCAGGCAAGCGCTACCCAGTGTGCGGCCAAGTACCCGTGCGACCAGCAGGGCCACAACGGCGGCGCACAAGTAGCTGCCGATAATCGACCACGGCTGGGCCAACGCCCCGGATGACACCGCGAACAGCAACACCGCCGACGCCCCAAGAGGGCCGAGCAGGTGCAAGGCGACTTCCATTCCAAATACCTGGGCACACACCCAGACACTCAGTAGCGTGCCCAAGGCCATGCCAATGGCGGCGCGGCTCCATTCGGCAGGGCGGGTATTGATTGCAGCGGGTAACCAGCGAGCGAGCATCGACACGATCCATAAAGCAGCAGACGAAAAAAAAGGCTCGCCTGGTTGCCCGGATAAGCCCTTTGAACGTTCCAACAGTTGGGGGAGGAACCTGTGCAGTGTGCCGAGCTTGATGCCATGGCGCCAATGCATATTAATGAAGGTTAAATGCAAAAATAATGCAGTTAATGGCCCTCATCATAGGTGATGCGATGCGTCGGTTGCGGCAGTGGCGTGCTGATGCGTCCGAGTACGCGACTATCCGCCTCTTCATTGAACAGTTGCCTATGCAGGTTCTCCTGCAAGGCAGGGTCGTCGGCCAGCGGCCCCTTCAGTGCCACCAAGGCGTCGCGCAACGCCATCAATCGATCCAGCCTCGGCGTAGGGATAAGCAACAGGTCTTCTGGCACGGCATTGCCCTTTTGATCAAGCAGGTCGGTGTGCGTGGAAGGCTGACTGCGCCCGGTAGTAGATAGTTAACGCACATGCCGAACGAGTCTACATTTGGGTTCCGGGCATCGGAAGGCAAAGTGCGCGAGCGTTTACGCATAGCTATGTAGGCGCTTTCCGGGCAGTCATAACGAAAAACGCCCACTCTGGAAGAAGTGGGCGTTGTTTCCGTCAGACCAATGTCAGCGTAGTTACGGCGCGCTGACTTTCTCCAGGTGGAGCAACACATACGGGTCTTTGTCGAATTCCCCGGTGAGCGTCGGGGTGATCGACCGCAAGCGCGGATCCTGCAGCTTTTCGAAGTCCTGCGCACTCATTACCAGCCACGCCGGGCCTTGCAGCGGCGCCAGGTCGGCAGCCGACTGGGTAAACAGCGGCACCTTATCGCAGTTGAAGTTGACCATGAACTTGATGGCTTTTGCATCTTTGCCCAAGCCATGCAGCACCACGGGCGCCGGTTGCTGCATGATCTGTTCTTTGACGCCAAGGCTGAATGTGCGGGTGTCGTAGAGCGTACGCTCCAACGGCTCGACCACCACAATGTAGGTCGACCACAGCGCCAGCACCGCCGCCAGTGCCGAGCCCAACGGGCGTAGACGCGCGTTGAACAGTGACAGCAACGACACGACCTGAAGCACACCCAGCACGCCGAAGACCAGGCCGAGGCTGTCCAACTGCGCCGGGTAACGCTTGCGCGCCACCACCAGCCCGACCACCAGCAGCGCCGGCAGCAGTGTCCAGATGCCCAGCATCAAGCCGCGCAGCCAGGCGAACAGCCGCCCCTGGCTGACCTGGAACGGGTAGGCCGCAATGATCGCCGCCATGGGCAGCATCGGCAGGATGTAACGTGCCTTCTTGGCCTGCGGAACCGACAGGCCGAGCATCACCAGCAAACCCGCCGCCGCGCAGTACAGCACCAGTTTCAGTGCCGGGTCGGGTGCCCGGCGCCCACCGATGGCCACTGCCAGCAACACCAGCACCGCCAGTGGATAGGCCAGCGCATAGTTACCCATGGAGCTGGTGAAGTAATACAGCACGCCACTGGAACCTTCGGTGCCGTCCATGCGCCCCAGGAACTGCATGCGGATCACATCCTGCATGAAGTCTTCGCCACCACTGAGCTTGGCCAGCAGCAGCAACAGGCCGACACACGCTGCCAGCACGGCCAGGGCAATAAAGCCAAAGGTGAACAGCTGGCGCCATTGGCGGTTGATCAGGTAATAGCTGCACAGCACGCCGGTGGGGATCACCAGGCCGATTGGCCCACGCACCGCAAAGCCCAGGATCAGCAGCAAAAACAGCCAATGCAAGCGTTTGGCCGCGCCAAAGTGATCATGGGCATAGCCCAGGTAGAACACCGTGAGGGCGATGGCCGCGAGCATCTGGTCCAGCGACACCGCACGGGTTTCGCTGACAAAGGTACTGCTGAGCAGCAACATCGCAATGCTGAGCAAACCCCAGCGCGTGGAGTAGGGCGCCGTAAGGCGATACACCAGCATCACGATCACGGCCGAGGCGATGGACGTGGGCAACCACGCCGTGAGGCTGCTGACCTCGCCAAACGGCAAGGACAACAGCCAGGTCAGCAGGGTCGAGGTCGCCAGGTAATCAGCGTAGGGCTGGCCATAGGTGGTGGGGAAAAAACTCGGCCCATGGCGCAGCATTTCCTGGGCAAACACCACGAAACGCGAGTCAAAGCCGATGATTGCCTGGTGCCAGTTGCCGACAATAAACAGCACCAGCGCCAGGAGCGCGAGCCCCAGCGACTGGTTGCGCAGCGTTGCTGTAAGCAGCGGCGGTTGAGCTTTGTTCACGTCTTTAGGCTTCCTTGGCGGGCGCTACCCAGTTTTGCTGGGGGATCGGCAGTTCGCAGGAGTCGCCACGGCCCATCGGGAAATACTTGAAGCCTTTGCGCGCCAGGCGATCGCCGTCGTAAAGGTTGCGACCGTCGAAGATCACCGGGTTTTTCAGGCGGGCATGGATCAGCTCAAAATCCGGCGCCTTGAATTGCTGCCACTCGGTGCACACGATCAGCGCATCGGCGCCGCTCAAAGCCGATTCCGGCGTGCCCAGCAGGGTCAGGCGCGACTCGTCGCCGTAGATGCGCTGGGTTTCCTGCATGGCTTCGGGGTCAAACGCACGGACATTGGCGCCGGCCGCCCACAGGGCTTCCATCAATACGCGGCTTGGGGCATCGCGCATGTCATCGGTGTTGGGCTTGAAGGCCAGGCCCCACAAGGCGAAGGTTTTGCCTTGCAGCTCGCCCTGGAAATAGGCGTTGATGCGTTCGAACAGCTTGCTCTTCTGGCGCTGGTTGATCGCTTCGACCGCTTCGAGCAGGTCGCTGGAGCAGTTGGCTTCCTTGGCGCTGTGGATCAGGGCGCGCATGTCTTTAGGGAAGCACGAGCCACCGTAGCCGCAGCCGGGGTAGATGAAGTGGTAGCCAATACGCGAGTCGGCGCCGATGCCCAGACGCACGGCTTCGATGTCGGCGCCCAGGTGTTCGGCCAGTTCGGCGATCTGGTTGATGAAGCTGATCTTGGTGGCCAGCATGCAGTTGGCGGCGTACTTGGTCAGTTCGGCGCTGCGCAGGTCCATGAAGATGATGCGGTCATGGTTGCGGTTGAACGGCGCGTAGAGGTCGCGCATCACTTCACGCACTTCTTCGCGTTCGCAGCCGATGATGATGCGGTCCGGGCGACGGCAGTCGGCAACGGCCGAGCCTTCCTTGAGAAATTCCGGGTTGGAGACGATATCGAACTCCAGATGGCGACCGGCAATGTGCAGGTTTTTTTCGATATGGGCGCGCAGGGTGTCGCCAGTACCGACCGGCACGGTGGATTTTTCCACCAGGATCACCGGCTCCACGCGATGGCGCGACACAGCATCGCCCACCGAGAGCACGTACTTGAGGTCGGCCGAGCCGTCTTCGTCCGACGGCGTGCCCACGGCGATAAACAGCACTTCACCGTGTTCTACGGCGAGTTTTTCGTCGTAGGTAAAGTGCAGGCGCCCGCTTTCCAGGTTTTCCTTGACCATGGCAGCCAGGCCCGGTTCGAAGATGGTCACGTGGCCTTTTTGCAGCGACTCGACTTTGCTCTTGTCCACGTCCATGCAGATCACATCGTGACCGACCTCGGCCAATACGGTGGCCTGTACCAGACCGACGTAACCGCTACCAAATACACTGATTTTCATGGGGCATTCCTGGGGCTTGCAACGCTAGCACGACGAGAGTTAATAACCAGAACACCGAGAATGACCAAGGCCACTCCCAGGGTTTTTGAAAGCGAAAAATGTTCGTTGAACACCGGCATGCTGGCCGCCAGCAGGTACACCAGCGCGTAGCTGATGCTTAGCAGCGAATAGGCACGCCCAAGGGGCAAGTGCTTGAGCGCGCCGAGCCAGCACAGCATCGACAGCGCATAGGCGATGATCGCCAGGATCACCACGCCCAGGGCGCCAAGGTCGATGGCGTTGCTGTTGAAAGCATTCAACCATTCGGTCGGCAATGGCAGGCGCGTCATGCTCCAGCGCATGCCCAACTGTGCGGCGCTGACCAGGCCGACACTGCCCAAGGCGAGGGCAAACCCTTGTGCGCGGCTCATACGTGACGCCCCAGCAGCACGACGCCACCAATCACCAGCGCGACACCCAGCCAGTGACGGCCATCGATGTGCTCATGGAACACAAACCGCGCCATCAGCGTCACCAGTACAAAATTGAGGCTGAGCATGGGGTAGGCGATGCCCACTTCCAGGCGCTGCAACACCAGCAGCCATACCAGCAGGCCAAGGCCCAGGCACACCAGCGCGGACCATAGCCACGGCGAGCGCAGTTTCGGCGCCCAACCGTCGGGCTGGTCACGCCAGCTTTCCACCGCGAACTTTTGCGAAACCTGGCCCATGCAGGTGAGCAGGCAGGCGCCCAACAGGAGAAGCAAGGTGATCATTGCGCGGCCTGTGGGAAAATCAGGATAACGATACTGCCTTGCTCATAGCGCTTGCCGTCTTGGGGCAGCAGGTTCACTTCGGCCACTTCATCGTCGCCCTTGACCCGCATGACCACGCCAACCGAACCTTTTTTACGCGCCTCGCTCATCCACTGCTGGACGTCAGCGGTGCCGATCTTGCGATAAGCGGTGTCCGGGTAGGCAATGCCGTACTTCACTTCACCGACCGTGTTGTACAGTGCAATTTCCGGGCGACCCAGGCGCCATGACAGCGCCGATGCAGCGCCAAGGTCATTACTCAGCAGGGCGGTGGTCGGTTGCAGTTCGGGCAAGTGGTCGATGATGAACTGGTCCGGGGTTTTGTTATAAACCACCGAATGCGGCAGGGCAGCGGGCACCAGGGCCACCAGCAACCAACTGCCGATTGCCGGCGCAGCCCATAGCTTCAACGGGCGCGCAGCTTGCAGCAGGTTGACCACGATCCAGCCGAACAGGAAGGTGAACACCAGCACCAGGCTGAAGGTTTCCTGACCCGGCTCATACACCGGCTTCTTCAGTTGGAACCAACTGATGGCCAGCAACGCCACGATCCCAATAACCAGGTTCAACCAGCCGTTGATGCGCAAGGCGCGGCCATGCCCCTTGGCCAGCTTGTCGCTGAGCGTCGAGCCCATCAACAGCGCCAAGGGCAGCAGGCACGGCATTACGTAGGACGGCAGCTTGCCTTTGGCCAGGCTGAAGAACGCCAGGGGCATCAACAGCCACAGCAGCAGGAACGCCGTCTTGGGCAGGCGCTTTTCCAGCCAGGCCTGTTTGACCGTGGACGGCAACAGGGCGATCCATGGCAGCGAGAACGCGACCATCAGCGGCAGGTAGAACCAGAACGGCTCGGCATGCTGGGCGTCATCGCCGGCAAAGCGCTGGATGTGCTCGTGCCAGAAGAAGAAGTTCCAGTAGTCCGGCTCTTGCAGGTGCACGGCCAGCGCCCACGGCAGGCTGACCACAATGGCGACGACCACCGCAACCACGCCATAGCCCAGCAACTCACGAAAGCGTTTCTGCCAGATCGCGTAGGGCAGGGCGATCAACACCGGCAGCAGCCAGGCCAAGAAGCCTTTGGTCATAAAGCCCATGCCGCAGGCAAAGCCGAGCAAGGCCCAAGACCCCAAGCGGCCGTTGCGTGTGGTGCTGTCGAAACAAAACCACAAGGCCACGCCCGTCAGGTTGACCCAGAAAGTGAATTGCGGGTCCAGGTTGGCGTAACCGCCGAGCAAGGCCACACTGACAAAGCTCATGTACAGCACGCTGCTGACCAGGCTTTTTTGCGGGTCGTTCCACAACCGGCGTGAGACCAGATACACCAGCAGGATGCTCAGCCCCGTGCTCAAGGCCGACGCAAAGCGCACGCCGAACAGGTTTTGCCCGAAAATCGCCTGGCCCAGCGCGATCATCCAGTAGCCGGCAGCGGGTTTCTCGAAATAGCGAATGCCCATGAAGTGCGGCGAGGCCCACTTGCCGGTCAGCAGCATTTCCTGGCTGATTTGCGCGTAACGGGTTTCGTCGGGAATCCACAGACCGTGGGAGGCCAGGGGCAACAGGTAGAACACGCCAAACGCCAGCAGGAGCAGGGGCAATGCCCAGCGCCGGATCATGCCTGCTGCACTCCGAGCCAACCCTCGCGGCCGCTGAGCGCGCCGCGCACCAACTGTTGCTGGGGCAGGGTGGTCACATCCGCAGGCAACAGGTCGCCCAAGGGTTTGAAGTCGATGCCGCGCTGCCCGGCCTGGGCGAGCAGTTGGCGAAAATCGTCAGCCATCAGAATCCCTTCTACTTCTGCGTGGATCGTATAGACGTTCAGCTTCGACGCGGCGAACCGGTCAAGAATGAAGCCGTTGAAATCTTTGGCAGCCACCACCGGCCCGACGACTTCGTCGAAGGTCGGCAGGTCTACCGGAATTTGTGGGGTGCCCGCGCTGCCATCGGCCAGGGTAGGTCGAAACAGGCTGGTGCCCCGGCAATCGCTGTTGTAGCGAAAGTTGAAAGCTTGTTTGGCTTGCACCACGCGCTCATCGGCACGCCAGCCGGCGGCGGCGGAACAGTCGATGCGTTCACCCAGGATGTCGCTCAGGGTGTCCACGCCTCGACGGATCTGCTCGACCAGCTGTGCGTCGCTCCAGCGCCCGGTGTTGGCTTGCCAACCGTGATGGTCCCATGCGTGCAGGCCGACTTCATGGCCGGCGGCCTTGGCCTGGCGCATCAAGTGCCCCAGGTCACGGCCGATCGGCTTGCCTGGCCAGGCGGTGCCGGCCAGCAAGATGTCCCAGCCATACAGGCCGGCAGCATTGGAACGCAGCATCTTCCACAGAAACTGCGGGCGGATCAGGCGCCACAAGTGGCGCCCCATGTTGTCCGGCCCGACACTGAAGAAGAACGTCGCTTTAACCCCGGCTTCATCCAGGGATTCGAGCAACCGCGGCACACCTTCACGGGTGCCACGGTAGGTGTCGACGTCGATTCGCAAGCCTGCCTGCATTACTTCTTGTCCGCGATTTCGAGCATGGCTTCTTTGAGGAAGAAGTCCAGGGTGTTGCCGATGGTTTCGCTCATTTCAACGGTAGGCTCCCAGTTCAACAGGCGCTTGGCGTTTTCGATGCTTGGCTTGCGGTGTGCTACGTCCTGGTAACCGGTGCCGTAGAACGCCTTGCTTTCTACGTCGCGGAAACCGGCGAACGGAGGGAAGTTGCTGCGCAGCGGGTGAGCTTCGAACTGACGCAGCAGTTCTTCGCCCAGCTGACGGATGCTGGCTTCGTTTTCCGGGTTGCCGATGTTGATGATCTGGCCGTTGCAGATATCGTTGTCGTTATCAATGATGCGTGCCAGGGCTTCGATGCCGTCGGCGATGTCGGTGAAGCAACGCTTCTGCTCACCACCGTCGAACAGACGGATTGGCGTACCTTCCACCAGGTTGAGGATCAACTGAGTGATGGCGCGCGAGCTGCCGATACGTGCCGAGTCCAGACGGTCAAGGCGCGGGCCCATCCAGTTGAACGGACGGAACAGGGTGAAGTTCAGGCCTTTGTCGCCGTAAGCCCAGATCACGCGGTCCAGCAGTTGCTTGGAAACGGAGTAGATCCAGCGCTGCTTGTTGACCGGGCCGACCACCAGGTTGGAGGTGTCTTCGTCGAAGTACTGGTCCTGGCACATGCCGTAGACTTCGGAAGTCGACGGGAAGATCACGCGTTTGTTGTACTTGACGCAGTAGCGAACCAGTTTCAGGTTTTCTTCGAAGTCGAGTTCGAATACACGCAGCGGGTTACGGGTGTATTCGATCGGCGTGGCGATGGCCACCAGCGGCAGGACCACGTCGCACTTCTTGATGTGGTATTCGATCCACTCGGAGTGGATGCTGATGTCGCCTTCCACATAGTGGAAGTTCGGGTGGCTGCGCAGGCGCTCGATGGCGTCGGAGCCAATGTCCAGGCCGTAGATTTCGTAACGGTCGTCACGCAGCAGGCGCTCGGACAGGTGGTTACCGATAAAGCCGTTGACACCCAGGATCAGTACACGGGTGCGACGTGGCTTGCGGCCGGACTCGGCGCCGCGCAGTACGGAACCGTCGACCAGGCCCAGTTCGTCAGCCAGGGAAGGGCCGGCCAGGTACAGGCCGTTTTCGTTGCGCTGGCCGAACTTGACCACCAGGGAATCTTCACCGCAAGCGATACGCAGCGGGTTGACGCTGATCACACGGCCTGGGGCCAGGCCTTCGTTGCCCTTGACCACGTCGGCTTGCCAAACGATGAGTTTGTGCTCGCCGACAGCGCAGAAAGCGCCCGGGTACGGTTGGGTAACAGCGCGAACCAGGTTGAACAGCTCTTCAGCCGGCTTTTTCCAGTCCAGCTTGCCATCAGCGGCGGTGCGGCGACCGAAGTAGGTGGCCTGGCTTTCGTTCTGGGCAGTTTCGGCCAGTTTGCCTTGGGCCAGCTGTGGCAGCGCATCACGCAGCAGGTTGGTGGCCGCTTCACGCAGTTTGGCGTGCAGGGTCAGGCCGGTGTCGGTGCGGTCGATGATGACTTTTTGCTGGGCCAGGATCGCGCCGGCATCGGCACGCTTGACCATGCGGTGCAGGGTCACGCCGGTTTCGGTTTCGCCGTTGACCAGCACCCAGTTGGCCGGAGCGCGGCCACGGTATTTAGGCAGCAGCGAACCGTGCAGGTTGAACGCGCCTTTTTTGGCGGTGGCCAGCAAGGCTTCGCTCAACAGGTTGCGGTAGTAGAACGAGAAGATGAAATCCGGGTTCAGCTTGGCAATGCGCTCGATCCACAGCGGGTGGTTGGCGTCTTCCGGTGCATGTACCGGGATGCCATTGCGGGCGCAGAGTTGGGCGACGGAACCGTAGAAATTGTTTTCCTTGGGGTCGTCGGCATGGGTGAACACGGCAGCAATGTCGTAGCCGGCGGTCAGCAGGGCTTCAATGCCTGCACAGCCAATATCGTGATAAGCGAAGACAACAGCTTTTGAATTCATGACGAAACCTGATCGGAAGGAGAAGTAGGAGAGTGGGAAGTTGCCAGGCCGTCGACCACGACGACCGGAGCCGGTTCTGCGGGTTGGTTACGCAGCACCTTTTCAATAAAGAACCGTGGACGGGCACGCACGTCACTGTACATGCGGCCCAGGTATTCACCCAAGAGGCCCATGCCAATGAATTGGCCGCCGGTGAACACAAACAGCACCGCGAACAGCACGAACATGCCTGAACCGGCCCATTCGGCGCCGAAGACCAAGCGCAGGAACACCAGCGCAAAGGCAAACAGCATGCCCAGTGCCGCGAGGCTGAAGCCGACGATGCTCAGCAGACGCAGCGGGGTGGTGGTCATGCAGGTGAGCAGGTCGAACATCAGGCTGATCAGGCGCATGGCGCTGTATTTGGACTCGCCATGCTCACGCTCGGCGTGGTGCACCAGGATCTCGGTGGTGTGGCGGGCAAAGCCGTTGGCCAGGATCGGGATGAACGTGCTGCGCTCGCGGCAGGCCAGCATCGCATCGACGATGGTGCGTCGGTAAGCGCGCAGCATGCAGCCGTAATCGGTCATGGCCACGCCAGTGGAACGTTGCACGGCCAGGTTGATCAGGCGCGAAGGCCAGCGGCGGAAGGCCGAATCCTGACGGTTGTTACGCACGGTGGCGACGACGTCGTAGCCCAGGGCGGCTTGCTCGACCAGGCGCGGGATTTCTTCGGGCGGGTTCTGCAGGTCGGCGTCGAGGGTGATGATCACCTCGCCACGGCACTGCTCGAAGCCGGCCATGATCGCGGCATGCTGGCCGTAGTTGCGGTTGAGGATCACCGCCACCACGTTGCTGCCGTCTTCTGCGGCAGCGTCTTCCAGCAATTGGGCCGAGTTGTCGCGGCTACCGTCATCCACCAGGATGATTTCGTATTCGTAAGCCAATTGCTTGCAAGCTGCAGTCGTGCGACGCAGCAATTCAGGCAGGCTCTCTTGTTCGTTGTAGACCGGGATAACGATCGACACGCAATGAATAGGGTAGGGTTTCAAAGATTCATGACCTCGGGGCTAGAACAATTGGAGCGTGAAAACAGCAGTAATCCATCGATAAACAACGGCGAAAGATTAAACAACGTAGCGTGGGGTTGCGGCATTCATTCGACTTTCCTGAGGACGGGCAACGGTTTCTTCCATGGGCTAGCAGATTAAAGACGAAAACTATTAAAGGTAAAGCGTAATCAACAGGTTAGTCGGGGAAGACGCGGTTCGTTCTCAAGTCCTGGGGCCAAGATTAAGCGGAAAATTGTTGAACGAATATGAAAGGCGGATGAAAAACTCGTTTATTTGACAGGTAGACAGGTAGGGTTCAGCTAAACCGCTGAAGCGCCTGGGGATTGGTTCTGCGGGCAAAACCGCAACGAATTGCGCAGCGATGCGCAGGTGGGCAAAGTTATTCAACAAACTTCTCTGCATTGGCCCTCAAGTGCCGGTAAAGTAAGCCATCTCTTGCCAGGGTACTCGGATGAATAGTGTGCGGATTTTGCACGGCCAGTTGCGGCCTGCATTGATGGGCTTGTTGATGGTGGTGGCCTGTGTCACCACCGTTCGAGCCGACGATGGCGTGGCGCTTACCAGCATCGAGCAGGTGCCGGACGGCGTGGAAGTGCGCGGCAAACAGGTCGCGGCCTATACCTGGGACGACCACCAGGGCAAGAACTTGCTGGTACTCGCCGAGCAAGTCAGTGAACGTGATGACGACGGCACCCAGTCGGCATTTGTCTACGCGGCCCAGTATTTGCTCGGCGGCGACCGCCCCAAGCGTGTCTGGATGCTTTATGACGATGTGCAACACTGCGAATTCGACGCAGGGCTGCGTTTTGACATGGCGGCCACCAAGGTCACTGACCTTGCCGGCGATGGCATTACCCAGGCCACGGTGGGCTATTCGCGCACCTGCACCAGCGACGTCAGCCCGCGTGAGTTCAAGCTGATCATGCATGTCGGCAAGTCGCAGAAATACCGCCTGCGGGGTGTCGATCGCGTTGGCGCAAGCTGGTGGGACGAGGATGCCGGTGCCCTGCGCGGTATGCCACTGCCGACCGACTGCAGCGTTGCCGCGCAGCAGGCATTGGTCAGCCAGTACAAGGAGCAGGGCACCGAGTTGCCGCTGCCGGGCTGTTATGGCGATGAAAATGACTTTGCCAAAGCGCCGGACAGCTACCTGGTGTTCATGCGTCAGCACTGGTTTGCACTGATGCACAAACAGGACGCCGACTGGAGCCAATCCCAGGCCCAGCCGCAGGCGCAAGACCCGACCGAGGATGACGAATCGGCGCAGTGATTTTGTGCCGTGATTTGGTGCCAAGCCCTGTCCTGGGTTAGACTCGGCTTTCGCCAATTCAATAAATACCTCAATTAAACAAAGGCTTGAACGAGGTATTTAATCCAAAGGCTAATCTACCTTGACTGAGTCTATCCGCAACCCACTGACCCTGTACCTCACTCGTTTGGCGCCCTCCAGCCAGTTGACCATGCGCTACGTGCTGCAAGATGCCGCCGACCGCCTGGGCTATGAAGACATCAACCTGGAGGAGATCGACTGGCACCTGCTGCAACCCGAACAAGTGATTGCTCTGGTCGGCGCATTGCGCGAAGACGGTTGTGCGCCGAACACGTCGTCGCTGTATGTGAATGCGGTACGCGGGGTGATGAACGAGGCCTGGCGGATGAGTCTGATCAGTCAGGACCACCTGTTGAAGATGCGCTCGGTCAAGGCCACACCGGGCACGCGCCTCGGCCAGGGCCGTAACCTGCGCCGCAGCCTGATCCGCGAAATGATGGAGGTCTGTGCCGCCGACCCACGCCCCCAGGGCCTGCGGGATGCCGCCGTAATCGGCATTTTGTATGGTTCAGGCATGCGCAAGTCGGAGTCGGTCAACCTCGATCTGGCCCAGATCAATTTCGATGAACGCAGCTTGCGGGTAATTGGCAAAGGCAACAAAGAGCTGATCAAGTACGCCCCGGCCTGGGCGTTTGACAAGTTGCAGGCCTGGCTGGCGTTTCGCCGTGAACAGCTAAAGGAAGGCGAGCGGGACGATAGTTTCCTGTTCAACCGTATCCGTCGAGGCAGCCATATCACTCGTGAGCGCATCACCAAGCACGCGATTTACTACATCGCCCGCCAACGCGGTGAACAGGTGGGGGTGAAGATCATGCCCCATGACTTCCGGCGCTCGTTTATCACGCGGGTGATTGAAGAACATGACCTGTCGATTGCGCAGAAACTGGCGCATCACACCAATATCCAGACCACCGCCAGTTATGACGTGCGCGATGACAACGAGCGGCGTCGAGCGGTGGACAGGTTTGATTTGTAGCTTCCAGGCCAGACTCTGATTAAAACTGTGGGAGCGGGCTTGCTCGCGAAGGCGCAGTGTCAGGTAGTCAATCTGTAACTGATACACCGCTTTCGCGAGCAAGTCGAATCGTCGCACCGCCGCTCCCACATTAGGGTTATGCGCGGTTTAGAGAATGGGCTTGCCGCCGGTGACCGCGTAACGTGAGCCGGAAATGTAGCTGGCTTCGTCCGAGGCCAGCAGCACATAGATCGGTGCCACCTCCACGGGCTGGCCGGGGCGCCCGAGCGGCGTTTCGCTGCCAAAGCTCTGCACATCCTTGTCGGGCATGGTCGACACAATCAGCGGCGTCCAGATCGGCCCTGGCGCCACACTGTTGACGCGAATACCTTTGTCACCCAGCAACTGCGCCAGGCCACCGGTGAAGTTGGCGATCGCGCCCTTGGTGGCGGCGTAGGCCAGCAGGGTTGGCTTGGGCATATCGGAATTGACCGAACTGGTGTTGATGATCGAGCTGCCGGCCTTCATATGCGGCAGAGCCGCCTTGCAGATGCGAAACATCGCCGTGATGTTGATATCGAAGGTCTTGACCCATTCTTCATCCTCGATTTCTTCGAGGGTTTCGTGGGTCATCTGGAACGCGGCGTTGTTGACCAGTACGTCGATGCGGCCAAACTGCTCAACGGTCTTGTCCACCAGCGCCTGGCAGTTGGCTTTTTGCGCGATATCGCCCGGCAACAATAGGCATTGGCGCCCGGCTTCTTCGACCCAGCGCGCGGTTTCCTGGGCGTCTTCATGCTCATCCAGATACGCGATGGCCACGTCTGCACCTTCGCGGGCAAAGGCGATGGCCACCGCACGGCCAATGCCGCTGTCGGCGCCGGTGATCAGGGCGATCCTGTTGGCCAACCGGCCGGAGCCTTTGTAGCTCTTCTCACCGCAGTCGGGGTACGGGTCCATTTTCTTCTGGGTGCCCGGTACAGACTGGGCTTGAGGTGCGAAGGGTGGGCGAGGGTAGTCGGTCATTTCAGTCTCCATAGGTCTTGAGGGGCCTATGGAGTTAGTTGTTTTGCCGCCAGCGATAGTTGTAATGGATCGGCGATGGCCCCGACGAATGGCGTCAGCCACGCGCCAGATGAGCCGGCAAACGACGCAGGGTCCACAAGGTCACCAGCATCGCCGCCACCGCGCAGAGCGCAATACCCACCAACATCGGCGCCGGCGTATGGTCGGCAAACACACCAACCAATGTCATGGACACAGCCGCCGTTATCATCTGGATAGCACCGAGCAGCGCCGAGGCAGAACCCGCGACTGCCCCATGATCTTCCATGGACAACACCCCAGCGGCCGGCAACAGCAGGCCAAGAAAACCGAAGCCGATAAACAGCAGTGCCATCATCAAGGCGAGGTTGTCACTCCACAAGGTGGTGACGGCCAGCGCGCCCATGATCACCGCCACGCCCACCACCGACCAGCGAATCAGCGGCGCCAGGCCAAAGCGCGCGCTCAAGCGTGCGGTCAGTTGGCTCATGGCGAAGAACGACGCGGCGTTGACTGCAAAACACAGGCTGAATTGCGTAGGCGTCAGGCCGAAATACTCGATGTACACGAACGGCGCGCTGCCGATGAACACAAAGAACGTCGCCAAGCCAAACCCGCACACCACCGACAGGCCGGTGAATACCGGGTCGCGCAGCAATGCGCCGTAGCTGCCGATCGCACTGCCCAGGGTCTTGCCCAGGCGGCGTTCGGCGGGGTGGGTTTCGGGCAACTGCACAATGGTCATTACCAGGCACAACACGGCGACCACCGCCAGCACCACGAACACTTCACGCCAGCTCCAGAGTGAAATCACCACGCTGCCGGCCAGGGGCGCGAGGATCGGCGAAACACTCATCACCAGCATCAGCAGGGCCATCAACCGTGCGGCTTCGTGGCCGGTGTACAGGTCACGCACCACCGCCCGCGGGATCACCATGCCGGCGCAGGCGCCAAAGGCTTGCAGGGCACGAAAACCAATCAACACTTCAATCGTCGGCGCCAGCGCACAGCCGACGCTGGCCACCGCGAAAATCGCCAAACCCGCGTAAATCGGCGGCTTGCGACCGTACACATCGCTGATCGGCCCGTAGAACAGCTGGCACACACCAATGATCATGAAGAACACCGTGAGGCTCATCTGCACGGCCGCCGGCGACGCTTGCAGGCTGGCCCCCAGGGTGGGCAGCGCAGGCAGATAGCTGTCGATGGCGAATGGGCCGATGGCGGTGATCAACCCGAGCAACAAAGCCAGGTGGGCAATACTTCGAGACATGGGGGTTCCGGGTCACAGCAAAAGATCGGCCAGCTTAGTGAGCTGCCCTTGGGCACACAAGGTGGTGCTTACACAGACGCTACATTTTCATGTGGCTTGGCTGATCTTCACAAAATAAAGATTGAATAATCACACTTAATGTTATTTAAATAACAAAACAAGAGCGCTACGACCTGCCTGGCCGTGCCGCAACAAGGTGAGATAGCAATGGGCAAGATCGCAGTCATCGGCAGCAACATGGTGGATTTGATTACCTACATCGACCGCATGCCGGAACAGGGCGAAACCCTGGAAGCACCGGGCTTTGCCCTCGGGTGTGGTGGCAAAGGCGCCAACCAGGCGGTGGCGGCGGCCAGGCTTGGTGCGGATGTGCTGATGCTGAGTAAAGTCGGTGACGACATGTTCGCCGACAACACCCTGGCCAACTTCCAGCGGTTTGGTATCGACACCCGCTACGTCCAACGGGTGCCGGGCGTTTCCAGTGGCGTGGCGCCGATTTTCGTGCGCGCCGATTCCCATAACAGCATTTTGATCGTCAAAGGCGCCAATGCGCATTTGTTGCCGGCGGACATCGAGGCAGCGGCTGCCGACCTGTGTGAATGCACGCTGATCGTGCTGCAACTGGAGATCAACCTGGACACGGTCTACTACGCCATCGAATTCGCCCGTCGCCATGGCATTGCAGTGCTGCTTAATCCGGCACCGGCCCTGGCCGATTTGAGCGCCGAACACCTGGCGCAGTTGGACTTCCTGATTCCCAACGAATCGGAGCTGGCGTTGATCACCGGTCGAGTCGTGGACTCGCCGGATTCGGCCCGCAGCGCCGCACACTCACTGGTCACCAGCGGCATTCGCCACGTGATCGTCACCCTCGGCGAGCACGGCGCGCTGTACGTGGGCGAGGAGGGCGAGTTCCAGGTGCCCGGCCAACGGGTGGTGGCCCGCGACACCACCGGTGCCGGCGATGCGTTTATCGGTTGTTTCATCCAGCACTGGAGCCGCAACGGCGCCATTCGCCAGGCCATGGAGCAGGCGGTGGCCTATTCCGCCTGTTCGGTCACAGCGCTGGGTACGCAGACCTCCTATCCCGACGCCGAAGCATTCGCCGGTTTCCAGCAACAGCGGTAAGACATTCAACCCAGCCCGGAGAACAATAATGAACAAACCTGCGCTGCAACAGACACCCGATGGCTTCTATCTGAACCGCACGCCCTGGTTCGCCTTTATCCTGCTGTGCAGCATCTTTGCGTTGTGGGCGGCAGCGGCGAGCATGAATGACGTACTGATCGCGCATTTCAAAAAAGCCTTCCTGCTCAGCGATTTCCAGACCGCCTTTGTGCAGTCGGCGTTTTACTTGGGCTACTTTTTCGTGGCGATTCCGGCCGCGATGGTGGTGCGCCGCTTGAGTTACAAAAGCACGATTCTGACCGGCCTGTTGCTGTACATGCTGGGCTGCCTGCTGTTCTTCCCCGCCGCGTCCACCGCCAAGTACGGCATGTTCCTGCTGGCGCTGTTTGTGATTGCCGCCGGCCTGTCGTTCCTGGAAACCGCGTGCAACACCTATTCAACCCTGATGGGCCCTCGGGAAACCGGGACGCGGCGCTTGAATATCTCGCAAACCTTTCACCCGTTCGGCGCCATGGCCGGGGTGTACGTGGGCAGCTTCGTGATGTTCAAGGACACCGATGCCACCACCGAGCAACTGACGCAGATGAGCGCCTCCGAAGCGGCGGTGCAGCAGTTGCAGATGATCCAGTCCACGCTGTTGCCCTACAAGTGGATGATCGCCGTACTGGTGCTGATGTTTATCCTGATCGCCATTACGCGGTTCCCGGCCTGCAAGGGCAATAAACCCGTCGACAGCAGCTCCGGCAGCTTGCGCCAAAGCCTGGGCCGACTGTGGCGCAACCCGCGGTTTACCTTTGGTGTTCTGGCGCAGTTTCTGTATGTGGGCGCGCAGGTCGGCGTGTGGAGTTTCACCATTCGCCTGGCCATGCAAATGGGCGGCATGAATGAGCGCAGCGCTTCCTGGTTTTTGCTGACCACGTTTGCCGCTTATTTTGTCGGCAAGCTGATCGCCAACCTGCTGATGCGCCGGCTGCATCCGGCCCGGGTTCTGGCGATTTACGGTGTGCTGTGCATTGTGCTGCTGGCCTACACCATCCTGGTGCCGAACATTTCCGCGGTGTATGCCGCAGTCGGCGTGAGCATTTTCCTGGGCCCGTGCTGGCCGACCATCTACGGTTTGACCATCGATGGCCTGGGTGAAGACACCGGCGTCGGCGGTTCCCTGCTGGTGATGAGTATTGTTGGTGGCGGGGTGATTCCGATTTTCCAGGGCCTGTTGTCCGATGCCAGCGGCGGCAACATGCAGTTGGCCTACAGCGTGCCGTTGCTGTGCTTTATCGTGATCGTGATGTATGCGCTCAAGTGCATGCGCCAATCGGACCGATTGCCGTCGAGTGCGCCAGCGGCGGTGGCCTCATGAACGCGCGTGTCCCGCTGTATCCTGCGCTGTTCAGCGAGCAGGAAAAGGTCTTGCTGCAGTCCGAGGACTTCAAGGTCTGCGCCTGGGTGTACCCGTCCGACGTGTTGGCCGTAAGCCTGGAGAACAGCCGGGGGCGCCTGGTGGTGCTGCCTTATCAAGGGCAGATGATCTGGTCGGCGGTGTTCGATGGCTGCGACCTGACCATGACCAACCTCTTCGAGCAGCCAAGGCCCAGCCCGACCATCATTGATACCTATGGCTGCTTCATGTTTCACAGCGGCCTGCTGCGCAACGGCTGCCCGGCGCCGGACGACACCCATGCCTTGCACGGCGAGATGCCCTGCGCGCCCATGGACGCGGCCTGGCTGGAAATAGGCGAGGGCGTTGTGAGCCTGGGTGGCACCTACCAATATGCCAAGGGCTTTGGCGACCGATACCGGGCCACCCCGAGCGTGACACTGCGCGCGGATTCGGCCCTGTTCGATATCGACATGGACGTCACCAACCTGGCCGGCAAGCCCATGGAGCTGATGTACATGGCCCATATGAACTATGCCTATGTGGCCGGCGCGCGGTTTGTCGAGCCGCTGGGCATGCAGCGTTTGCGCCTGCGCACCAGCGTGCCGGACCACGTCAAGCCCACGCCGGACTGGAGCGCCTACATGGCGCAACTGGCCGAGCATCCGGCGCAGCTGGCGTGTCTCGACAGACCGGCGTTGTATGACCCGGAAATCGTGTTTTTCTTCGACGACGTGGGCGCGGACGCCGGCGGCCATGCGCATTTTTTGCTGGACCACCCAAATGGTGCGGCGTTTTACACCCGTTATCGCCCCAAGGAGTTCGAGCACGCCGCACGCTGGATTCTGCATTCACCTGATCAGCAAGTGGCGGCGTTCGTGCTGCCATCGACCTGTGAACCCGAGGGCTATAACGCCGAAAAAACCAAAGGCCACGTGCGGGTGCTCGCGGCCGGGGCCAGCGCTTCGTTCAGCGTGACCACCGGCTACTTGAATGTGCGTGAGCGCCAGAGGTTATTGGGTTAAACCAGCAATTGCGCGTCGCTGGCCTGGAGGGCTTCTTTGTACGCTTGGGGGATTTTCTTGTCGCTGACCACGTAGTGAAAGTCTGCAAGGCTGGCGAAGTGCGCCGTGCGCACCGTGTCGAACTTGCTGAAGTCCGCCAGCAATACACGCTGCTGGGCTTGGCGCAGGACCTTTTGCTTGACCTCGACTTCATTGAAGTTGAAGCAGGTCACGCCGAATTCCTGGCTGACGCCGGCAGCCGTCACAAACGCCCACGTGAGGCGCACGCTGTCGAGAATGCTGCTTTCAGCGCTGCTCTCAAACACCTGGTTCTTGCGGTGAAAGGTGCCGCCGCACAGCACGATATGGCAGTTGGGCTTGTTCTGCAGCTTGAGCAACACGTTCAACGAGCTGCACACCGCGGTGAATTCCAACTCGTCGGGGATAAAATCAATCACAAACGGCGAGGTGGTACCGCAATCGAAAAATACCGTGTCACCGGGCTGTATCAACCGCGCGGCGAGTTTACCGATGCGGCGTTTTTCTTCGACGTGACGCGTGCCTTGGTCGGCCACCCGGTAATCGCCGGCCTCACTGCCGACCCGCGTGATATAGCCGCCCAACAGGCGCAAATGCTCGCTGAAGTGGTTGAGGTCGCGACGCAGGGTCATTTCGGAAACATCCAGTAGCGCCGCCATTTCCCGCAGGTGAATGGCGCTCTGGTCCTGCAGGGCTTGCTGGATAAGCTTGAGTCGCTCGGCTTTTTTACTGTCCACGGGCATTCCAGGGCTTGATTGTTTGTGTTAACTAAGTAACATTAATTGTTAATATTGTAACGCTTAATGTGAGCGCCGCAACACGCGGCACACCACCATTGGCAACATACAGGCAAGGGCACGTTATATGAATACGCTTCAACCCGCAGCATTGGCCAAGTACATCGATCACACCTTGCTGGCCCCCGATGCCACCCGTGAACAGATTCGCACCTTGTGCGAGGAAGCCCAGGCACACGGCTTTTATTCAGTGTGCCTGAACTCCGGGCAAGTGCCTTACGCGGCATCGTGCCTGACCGACGATCACGTGGTGATCTGTGCAGTGGTGGGCTTCCCGCTGGGCGCCGGCCTGAGCGACACCAAGGCCTTTGAAGCCGAACGGGCGATAGCCGCCGGGGCAGGGGAGATCGACATGGTGCTCAATATCGGCTGGCTGAAGGATGGACTGCTTGAGGCGGTACGCGAAGATATCGCCTTGGTGCATAAAGCCTGCGGCGCTGTGCCGTTGAAGGTGATCCTGGAAACCTGCCTGCTCAGCGATGAACAAAAGGTCCAGGCCTGCGAAATCTGCCGGGATCTGGGTGTGGCATTCGTCAAGACGTCCACCGGGTTCAGCCGCAGTGGCGCCACGCTTGAAGACGTGGCCTTGATGCGCAAAACAGTAGGCGCTGGGGTTGGGGTCAAGGCATCCGGCGGCGTGCGTGATTATGCGACAGCGGTGAAGATGATTGAGGCTGGGGCTACGCGTTTGGGCAGCAGTTCGGGGGTTGCGATTGTGGGTGGGGAAATGGCGGCGGTGGGTGGTTATTGAAGATCTGTTTATATAACTCAACTAAATAGGCATTTAGTTGAGTTATATAAAATTTGAATAAAAGATTCGCAATAGAGCTAAGGCGCCTTCTTGTCATCGCCGCCAAACGTGACGCTCTTATGCACGAAGTAGCCTACAACACCCCAGCGCATGTCGTCGTCTCGAAAGATAACTTTCTCTTTGACGGTGGCGGTGGCAAACGTCGACGCAAATTCGATCACCGCGTAGCGTCCTGCAGGCGCATCCGGCAGGTCAACGATAAAGCCAATGGTTTCGGGCTTGCGCGCCTGCAACGAACCCAGTCCTAGACGCAGCGCTTTAAGCCCGGCGACCCACGCCAGCTCAGAGGTTTTCGCTTGCATAACCGGGCTGGCGGCTGCCCATGTCTTCGCAGGTTCGCCGGCATCCAGCAGCATGAGAAACGCAACGGCGATGTCGAGTACCTGTTGTTGTTGCTGCGGCGTTCCTGGATCAGTGGCGACGACCTTCGGCAACGGCTTGTTGAAACTGACATCGCAGCCGCCAAGCAACGCAGCAGTGAGCAATACGGCAGCATAAAGCTTCATGCAGATCTTCCTTGAACACGATTGGCCTTGGGACGAGTAAAGATCATGCGTGAAGGCGTTGCCATGTGGTGGATGAAAACGAAGGTTGCGGCGACATGGCAGTTGGGAGGCAATGGTCAGTGAAAAGATCAAAAGCCGGGAGACGCTGATTCAAAATCTGACGCGTACTGCTGCTGATTACGTAATGCGATATTACGCATAATGTATATTATGTTAAATATATATAAGTGTAGTAAAAATAGGCCGCATTGCTACCACCAAAGGCACTGCTAACGTAGTCCGAAGAATCCAACAAGTGTTGGTCAGCCAACCCAGCCAATATCCCTATAGCAAAAGACGAAGCTTTCGAGCCTCCTCCAGACAGTGAGCCTGATGCGTTTATCCGACTTCGAATACGCAAGCATACGCGCCGCGAACGCTTCTTCGCCGAAATGGATCACGTTATTCCCTAGGTGGGCGTGTTGGGGCAACGGTCAGATTGAGCAATCTTTGTCGCAACACCTCATTTTAAAGTCCCGTGGCATCATGCGTTACATCAACCGCCGTTTGCCACATTGTCAGTGGCAACGGCGCCGAGCAATTTATATATGCCTTTGAATAGCACCATACAAAAAATTGGCTTCAATACTATCTTGGCAGATAATTTTCTCAATTTTATTGACAGACTCAATATCTAACAATACGTTCTAATCACCATAAATTTTTTTGGATACCACTCCAGTTAGAGCATTGCCTTCAAGTGCATACACCGTTAGCGGACTAACCTTCCCCGCTGGTGTTGCCAACTTATCTACGGAGGAGAATTTTTGTATCATATGTCGAGTCAAAGCCTTACTTGATGTGGTAACGACCAAATTTATCCGATCGAAATTTTCTAGAGTGAAAGCGCGTAGAATATCTAATAACGCCACCCTATTTAGATCATCCAGATGCATTACCGGCTCATCAAGAAAAAAAGTCCCGCCAACTGCTCGCGCCCTCGCTAAGAATATAGCCAATGCTAAATCTTGACGTTGACCTTGACTAAAATCAGCATAAGGATTGAATACATCTCCCGCCGAAGTTGCTTTAAGCAGACCAGTTCGCCCTCCTTCTTTAAATGCTATAGAATCATATATTCGATTTGAATGCATTCTCATAAACAGTGGGGCAACGCTATTCGATAAATGGCTTAAGCGCCCCTTAGTTACTTGGTCATACTCCAAGTTGAAGGCATCTCTTGCCCGAAGGGTAAGTCGTTGACAATTTTCAGTCGTTGACAACTTTGTGTATAGCTCAGAAAGTTTTTTATCAATTTCATCACGACGCAGCATAGCTTGACTACTTGCAAACTGCCGACTAAGCTCATCAAGATTTTTACGAAACAACTTAAGCTCACGTTCTTTATCAAGCAGCTGTTTGTGTATCTTTGTAAATCTATCCTGACTCCACACCCTCTCGCCAGTCAGCGTCCCCCACAGAACATTGACATCATTCAGTTTGCGCTGACTGTGACCCAGTTTAACCTCAACATCTCTAAGGCGTAGAGTATTCAGTTCCACCGTAGATCTAAAGCCGTTTAGATGATGCATCTCTCTCATCAACTCCATCCGGAGATTCGACGCTTTTTCTTCTTGCTTGCGTTGATACTCATGCAACTTATTGGTGACAAAAAGTTCTTCAACCGTACTGGAAGATAGTTGCTCGAAATCAGGAAATGCCTGTTCGATTGCACCAACAGATGAGAGTAGCTCGAAAAGTTTTACAGCCAACTCTTCGCGAGCCATTTCTTTGTCTATGGAGTTCTTAGGGTCTCGAGAGGATATCCCGTAAAGACCAAGCCCTGCCATGAGGGACTTTTCACGATTGTTTGCCATGTCTAAATCGCGATCTATTTCTTCAATTTTTATTCTAAGATTTCTTTTGGCATCAAGCTGCTTTACCCAATAATCCTTTTTGGCAGCTACAAGCTGACACTCACTCCGTTTACTTTCAATCAGCTTTGGCAACGAAGCCATTACTTTATTCATGGCAGAAAGTAGACTTTCTGACGTGCCATGCTCGCATCCGCAAACTGGGCAATCACTGGTATTCTTACTATTATCACCCGATAAATACGCCTTGACTTCAACTTGAAGTTTAGTCAGCGGTTGCTCGATAGCATGAAGCTGTTTCAGATGTTTCGTAAAATTTTGCTCAGCCTCCTCAAGGTTTATTGTTATCTGTACTTCTTCCTCGGTATCGCCTAACTCAAAGAAAGTCTTCTTTCTAAGATTACTCAGATTTTTTATTTCGTTTTTGAGCGCAGGAAGATCTCGCTTAAGAATGTTAAGTATCCGGAGGTGCGACGAATCATTGTCTAAATCTGCAGCAATACTTCGCTTGGAAATGAGCTTTCTCAATTTGCGCAAGCTATTCGCTTTTGAAATTCTGAGTGCGTCCGAGTGAAGCTCAAAGGCAGCCAGAAACTCTTTAATAGCCCCCTCTACAACAATTCGCATTCCAGGAAAAACACTGAGGCACTTCTCATTAAACGTGATATCGCTTTTAAGTCTGGTAATGCGGCTACCTTGTTTCGCGATAGACCCCTGCGACTCGGTGATTATTTTTTTAAGATGAGCACACTCATTACCCAACTCTTGAGCTAAGGATACATCTCTCGGTCTGCCACTCACGTGGCCATCAATTTGTGCAGCAATATTAAGCTTGTTTCTATTTTCCTGATCTTGACCCAGGAGTATAGACCCCAATTCTTCTATTCGATCACCTGTGGACAGAAGGGTATTCGCCTTAAGACTAGAACCGGTCACCTTCTCCTCAATGACTGCTAACTGCTTATCAAAACCTGCCCAATAAATCACGGGGCTTTCTATCAAGTTCTTTTCCAGATCTTTGAGATTGCCCCTTTCTATCTCAAGAGCGCCTAAAGCGTCATGCAAATCTTTAATCTCAACATCTTTGCTATTAAAGTGAGTACTCAGAACTTTAATTGCATCAAATAGATGCCGAACACCTAAAAGATCAGAAAAAACTTGCATCCGCTTTTCGTGGTTTAAATCATCGGCATCCATAAGTGACGCCAGATCATCAATAGTAAGAAATCTGGAACCACGTATCCAGCGCCTAATAGTTTTTTCAGAGGCTGTAAGCCCAGGCCGCCCAATTTCGAGATTTGATGAAATACGTTCAAGCCAATCCTTGCTGGAAATTTTTATGCTAGATTCGATTGACTCCCCAACCTTTAAGTTCTCAGCGGCCCCTTCTAGTTTCCTAGAGAGATAACCAATACCATCTGATTTGAGGAAATTCGCCGACACCTCAGTTGCTTGCGGTGGTGATAGAAATCTAGATGTTAGTGTGGACACGTTAAAGTCGGTAGTTACCGAGAATCTTTCTACTTCACCAGTAAGCATCCATTCTGCTGCCTCGCAGAGTGTGGTTTTCCCTGTGCCATTAGGCGCGTAAACCAAAGTTAGTGGCGAGTGCAAATCGAATGTGAGGCTCTCACCAATACTTCGAAAAGCCTTTACTGTCAGGTTCTGAAATCTAGCGACCACTGGTATCTCCTACCTTCTGTGCAACTCCACCACCTACTTTAAGCCAAAGTGCTTTAACGTCTTCACTCATATTTGGCCAAGTTAGTTTCTCGGAGCGCTCAGCTACGATATCTGGCAATCCTAAAACTGCAACATCGGAAATACGCGACCATACTATTGACTCATTGTCAGTCTCGGGCCATATCGCGTTCTTTCGACATATATTAGTCGACAACTCAAGTGATCTTACTGCCTTATCAAGCTCACCTGACGGCTTCTCACTCAACGCTAAAACCAGATAACCGTCCGTATGTTTATTACGGGCTTCTCTCTCCGACAAGATACCATCAAGAAAGTCCTGAGCCATTGCCGCGCTCTCTTTAAAGTTTTCTAAGCCGACGCCGGTTATGGGCCATAATAGGAGACAGGCGTAACCAGCAGACCAAAATGCCACGCCTTGGGGCAAGCCGCTTATACCATCGATAGACGGCAAAGTTTCTCGCACAAGGCTCACTTTATTACAAAGATGATCTAACAGAGATTGTGCTTCAAAAAGTTTTGGCATTACCGACCTCCACAAAATGCACTACCTATAACATTCTGTAACTCACCCGCACGCTCAGTTGCCTCACTCGGCACAAAGTCTTTGTACATACCTGAAACCTTATCGAGACTATAGAGCGCCGCGCGCCGGGTCACTTTATATTCCGTTATGCTATCGTCCTCATCAAAAAAATCACTGTCCAAACCAGATGTACTTAGTGCAGGCGTGCAGATATCTGACCTAGCGCTGACATAAACCTCTCCTTCCTCAGCCTGTCCTGCGGCACTACCAAACACAATAAGATTTGGATGAGTATTAGGATCCTCAAGCCATTCCTCAATCCTTTTACGGACGAACCTATACGTACGGTTCCGATCGTGCCACACAAGTAAATTTGTAACACCAGCAGAAACCAAATGACCATCCTGCGTTTCATCCTCAAGCCAGTCAGCCTGATCTAATGTCTTCAGAGCTGCAATTGCATATATCCCTTCATGATAGCTTTCTTTTTCATGAAGTAAATCTGGCTCGGTCGACACAATATCTGCGGTTCCTGCCAAAATGTAAGAAACTAATTTTTCTAGTAATTTTTCTGAAAAGACGCCCGCTTTAGACCTCAGTTCGTTCAAACCTCGGGCAACTCTAGGATCCCAATCTGCCCTTGAAGGAAATCTACGGACGTTTCGTAAAATCTCACATCGTATGGTTGTATTATTCATAGAGCTTAGTAAATCAATCCCGGACGGGGTGATATGACACAATAAGTCCGGGTGCCATAAGAATTGACCGGCAACGGGTGTGAATGGCCTCCAAGAAAGCTTCCCCGCAACTAAACAAGCTTTGGTGTCTCTGATTACCACACCAGAAATATTAGAGGTTTCCAGTGCACGACCGGCATGTAGGTGCTGTTGGCATTTCGGCAAATCCTCAAAGCTAACAAAAACTCCGCTCATACTTCGCCACTTATCTGCATTTTCCGAGCAGTCAGGTTTATCATACGCAATGTTGCATAGCGCTAATGCTCCAGGTCGTCGTTTAAAGACATGGCGAAGAATATCGCCAACTGCTACCTCCCAGTTTCGATTATACCCGGACTGCCATAAAGAGCCTGTAATTAAAACAGGGGTATCTGGACGATTATCAATGGTAATTGCCCGCATTATTTTATTTTGTGTGGAATCGATAGAACTTACGGACTCTAGCAAATCGGCACATATAATAGGAAATACACTGAGGTCGTTGAACCTAAGGTGAACAACCTCTCGACCAAACTGCATGTTCTGAAACTTCACCGCTTCCGTTCGCTGCTCGGCAACGTTTTTCATCCAAACTATACAATCCGTCCTAGCGCCCGGTTGGTGTACCCAGCACCAACCACCGTTTACCAACTTAGTGCTGCTAATCGCGCCATCCCAAGCTAAATGACGTTCAGTCTCCCCTGGCGCTGCTTTCCACAGACGCAGCGCCTCTCCTAAAGTTGCACCAAACCCAACAATTAGTATTACAGGGCTCTGGCTGCTTCTAACTGCAGCATCTAAATCATCCCAATCTTCATGCCCAAAGGCGAACTCGGGCATCAATACTAATGACATGCTACTTCGTGGCAAAATCTCATTCAAAACTGGTTGTTGGTGTGCCCCACCACCGGCGAACAACTCCTGCAAAACGTTAACAGAAGACGGCCGAGATTTATCCCCTTCCACCAGACAAAAATCTGGAGCAGGAGTTTGTATCAAGCAGAGATCTAATTTCTTATTATCTAGAACTGAATAGTTGAAAATAAATTCGGCACAATTGTCTGTAATTTTCTTTTCTGGCGAAACCACGGTACAACCCCACCAAATTTTGATATAGGCCAAAGCCACGTTATACTTTATAGCTAGACGTTCGCTAAGAATGCCTGCGCAGCAATCCATACTAAATCACACAGTACGCAGTGATTCTTTATCCCAAATAATATGAACAAGTTTAGTAATCACTGACAATATCAGGTAATAGCCAAATTCTTGCGAGGAGCTGATACCAGATGAAGCCTAGCTTGGCATGCATGAATTCCAAAGTGGGCCTCACGGAAAAAACAGCATCATCCATGTGTATACATCCTTGTTGTGAGTAGCCCTAAGGGAAGCCGGTAGATACCCGCCCCCTTGATTTAATGGCCCAATGATAGCGTTTTTGTAGCCAACCGTGATGGTTTTTTGATCGATCACCTACCATTTGCTCGACCCTAATTGCATCCTTGTTGACTCTTGGCGCTTATCTCACATAGGCCTTCGGTACCATCGATGCTTCACCAGCGACTGCCCGTGGCTCGATCACCCATCCGACTGTGCAGCCAAATCCCCAAAGTGACCGTCATACACTACCTTTTCAGGCTCACCAACCTCAGAAACAAGCTCAGCCTGCGTTGCCACATGGTTAGTTATGCCGAAAGGAATGTGCACAGACGGAGCAACCGCGCTGGTCGATTTAAGATGCCCGGATTGGTCATCGAAGAAAATGTGCGGTTTCAAAACGCCTAAAATTTTTCCCTTCTCAATACCACCCAAGAAGAACGCGTCGTTTGCCATTACGCCCCAACTCTTGAGTGTATTCATCGCTCGCTCATGGGACGGAGCATTGCGTGCCGTCACGATGGAGACGCGAATGCGGTTTTCGTAATTCGGGTTTTGCTTTTTGTGCTTTTCCTCGACCGACTGAATTTTTGAAATCCGCACCATGAATTCTTTCAACGGCCCAGGATTATGGGGCTGCATAACATTCTTCACTTCATGGGCATGAAACTCGGACAACCCAGAGGCTTGCATGATCGTTTCAGATTCGTCGCCGGCGAGTACGCCGTCAAAGTCGAACGCGATGCGTAGGGTTTTGTCAGCCTCGTCGTCTTCAAATTTGGAATCAAGCACTTGGCCTGCCGGGTACCCAGCTTTAATGGCCGCCTCTACGTCTTTTTTGTCTCCCGACAAAAACAGTGCGATGTTCAGTGCAGGTATGTACTCGTATGGGGATTTTCCTTGCATGAAAATTGCCCTGGTCATACCAAGCCTGTAGTGCTCGATGGTTTTTAATACTCTCAATCCGGTGTCCGGATCATTCCGAGAAAGAAGAATTACCTCTACAAGTGGATCCGCGGGATCAACACTCAGGTCATTCACTGACAGCAAACGTTTGATGAAGGGGAACGCTATTCCTTTTGGAAGCGGGACGTGGAGGTTCTCTTGCTGAAACTTGCGGTACTCCTCCTCTCCCTGGCTCTGAAATACTGCATCCGACGCCACTAGGTCAAATACAGCGCTTGAAGCAACGCCGATCACCAGGCGATTTTCTAACTCGTAGGGCATTTAAACCTCTCTCGATGCTTTTGGATGCAACGCTTGATAGGGGCAGAAGATACCAATTGAATTCTGAGCTATGCGCGATGTACAAAATTGACCGCGCCACTTCTAATTCGTAATGCCGCTCAGCTCTAATCTCTCTCTTGCCTAACCGTAGCTCGGCAGCGCTGCATACTCCAGCACTTCAGTCACATAGCTACGATCCAGCGTCCAAATGCATCCCTGAATACTTTTGGTCTCAAATGAGCCCATATCCACTTTGGTCTGATCAAGCTCAAAAATGCTGGCCCATGATTTTTGAAGCCGGGCTTGGAGTGAGGCCGCAGCCTCCGAGCCTGGCTCTACCTCTGCGGCATCTTCATCAAATCGGATTTCATCCTCGGCTGATTCAGGTACATAGCTTGCGTTGAGTACGAAATGCCAAAGATCGAAGCAGGAAGCCGCGATGAGGTTGGCCGGGACGCAAAGCTGAAGTACTACGGGGTCATTCAAGCAGAGGAGATCTTCTCTATAAGGCATCGGGCTGTCAGCGCCACGCCTCACCCAGCACCACCAAGGCGACAGGTTTTCTTCTGGAGCGTTGAGGCCAGCCGACGCCATGGCTGCTTTCATCCATTCATAGGCACGCTGAAATGTTGGATCGTCTTCAGCCAGCGTTGCAGGGCATGTAAGTGAATTTTTGGCTGCGAGAAGTAGCCATGTCGAACGCTCCATGACGGTCCAACATTGGATATGACCGGCGACTGAGAGCCGGTATTGCCAGGCCTCTATCAGATCTTTTGTTTTCACAGTGAGTCTCGGCTCAATACTGTTAAGCGTCATTTATTTCTATATACCTCCCTTGCGGTGTGTTGCGGCATAAACCAACCGGATCGCCAGCAGCAAAACACCTCAAAGAACGCCATAAATCTCAGCAACCACCTGCGCCGTCGCCTGTTCAATCGCCTCTTCATTACGACACAAAACCCACCCCTGATCACCCGCCACTCGCACAAACGCCTGGGTACACTCGACATGCTCTTGCAGCGTATGGATCAACGTACTGCCCAACCCGCGCCGTCGCTGCGCGGCCCTCGACCATGAAACCTCGGGGTCGGTGATAACCCCAACATGCAGGTCCGGCACTTGCACGTGTCGGTCCAGGTTCAGCTGCAATATGTCTGCGAACGGGACTGTGCGGCGAAACGCTGCATCTGAGGGGTACCAACGGTCTATCAGGATGATGCTGTCGGGTGGTTGCTTAGTCAGCACGTTCCGGGAAATCCAGAGCCGGCTCTCAGCAAAGCGCTCACACACTCTCCACTCCGAATCATCGGTGGGGTTTCTGGCGTGTGCGTTAACCAGGGCCATGGTTTCAGCCCTGTAGGGGTCGCTTTTTCGCTCGCAAAGGCGGATCACCTTTTTGTTGTCTGCCCGCAGTGATTGGGTGACGGCTTCCAACAGCGTGGTTTTACCGGTGCCTTTGGGGCCATCCAGGGAGACAAATAGTGGACGATTCATGCTTCACGTAATGATGGATAAGTGATGAGCACCTTAACATGGCCCACTCAGCAAAAAAGACGTGCCCCATGCCAACGGTTCCAACCCCAAGTGCACCGCCAGCGTCTGGCCGATATCGGCAAAGCTGGCTCGCTCGCCCAACCACCCCGCCGCCACGCCTGCACCATAAGCCAGTACGGGCACATGCTCACGGGTATGGTCGCTGCCCGGGCGCGAGGGGTCGCAGCCGTGGTCGGCGCTGATGATCAGCAACGTTTGCGCGTCCATCAATGCGAGTAATTCCGGCAGCCTGCGGTCGAAGGCTTCCAGCGCGGCAGCGTAGCCGCCCAGGTCTCGGCGGTGCCCGTAGAGCATGTCGAAGTCAACAAAGTTGGCAAACACCAGGCTGTTATCTGGCGCTTCGCGGTAGGCTTTGAGCGTGGCATCGAACAGCGCATCGTTGCCATCGGCCTTATACAAGCGGCTGATGCCTCGATGGGCGAAAATATCGCCGATCTTGCCCACTGCATGCACGGTGCCGCCGGCGTCGCAGAGGCGATCCAGCAGTGTCGCTGACGGCGGCGGCACGGTGTAGTCGCGGCGATTGCCGGTGCGGCGGAACTGGCCTGCGTGTTCGCCGGTGAAGGGTCGGGCGATGACCCTGCCGACGGTGTATTCATCACACAAGGTACGGGCGATTTCACACACTCGGTACAGCGCCTCAAGGCCGAAATGGCTTTCATGGGCGGCGATCTGCATCACGCTGTCGGCCGAGGTGTAGCAAATCGGCTGCTGGCTGCGGATGTGCAATTCACCTAAATCGTCCAGCACGGTAGTGCCCGAGGCGTGGCAGTTGCCCAGGATGCCCGGCAACCCTGCCCGCTCAATCAGGTCGGCGAGCAGTTGCGGTGGAAAGGACTCGGTCGGCTGCTCGAAATAGCCCCAGTCAAACAACACCGGTACGCCCATCATTTCCCAATGCCCGGACGGTGTGTCCTTGCCGGATGATTGCTCGCGCGCATGGCCGTAGGCGCCAATCGGTGCAGTGTCACCCCAATTGCCTGGCAACGGTCCATTGCCACTGGCAGCCGCTGCGGCGCCCAATCCCAGCCGGCCCAGGTTTGGCAGGGTCAAAGGTCCCCGGCGCAATAAACCATCGGCCTCACCACGGGCACAGGCTTCGGCGATATGGCGCAAGGTGTCGGCGCCGGTATCGCCAAACAGTGCGGCGTCGGCGCTGGCACCGATGCCCAACGAATCCAGCACTAATACGATGGCCTTGCTCATAGGATTGCCTGGATCAATTCGCGCGCGGTCGGGCGTTCAGCGCCTAGCCGATACGCTGCGCGCAAGGCGGATGCGCCCTGCCCGGCTTGCTCTTGGGTGCGCGCATGCACCCAACCCAGAGGCCGTTTTGCATTCACCTGTTCGCCTACAAAGGCCAGCTCGCTGAAGCCCACGGACAGGTCCAGCACGTCGTCCGGATGGCTGCGTCCACCGCCCAATGTCACCACCGCCAACCCCACCGCTCGGGTGTCGATCTGGGTGACACAGCCCTCCTCCTCGGCCCACACCGGCAACGACACGGCAGCCTTGGGTAAATGTTCATCGGGCGTGTCGGTAAAACCCTGCGGGCCGCCCAGCGCAACGACCATCTGTTCAAACCGCTGCAAGGCCGCCCCGCTCTGCCAGGCTTGATGCAATTGATCACGGGCCTGAGCCTCGTCCCTCGCCAGGCCGGCCATCGTCAGTGCCTGGGTGGCCAGCGCCAACGTCACCGCCCACAGGCGTTCACTGCGCACCTCGCCCTTGAGCAAGGCTACCGCTTCCTCTACCTCCAGGGCATTGCCGGCGCTGCGGGCCAGCGGCTGGTCCATGTCGGTGATCAGGGCACGAGTATTGACCCCGGCACCGTTGGCCACCGCAACGATACTCGCGGCCAGTGCTTGCGCCTGTTGCGGTTCGGCCATGAAGGCGCCGTTGCCGGTCTTCACATCCATGACCAGTACATCGAGGCCGGCGGCGAGTTTTTTGCCGAGGATCGACGCGGTGATCAGGTCAATCGACTCCACCGAGCCGGTCACGTCGCGGATCACGTACAAGCGCTTGTCCGCCGGCGCGAGGTTGGCGGTCTGGCCGATGATCGCGCAGCCGACTTCAGCCACTATCGCCCGCAGGCGTTCAGTGCTGGGTTGGCAGTCGTAGCCGGGAATGCTTTCGAGCTTGTCCAGGGTGCCGCCGGTATGCCCCAGGCCGCGCCCGGAGATCATCGGCACGTAACAGCCGCAGGCCGCCAGCAAGGGCGCCAGCAGCAGGCTGATCATGTCGCCGACACCGCCGGTGGAATGCTTGTCGACGACCGGCCCCGGCAGCTCCCATTGCAGAATCTGGCCGGAGTCGCGCATTGCCTTGGTCAAGGCAATGCGTTCGCTCACGTCCATGCCCTTGATGAACACCGCCATGGCGAACGCCGCCACTTGCCCATCGCTAAGGCTGCCGTCGGCAATGCCGGCGACAAACCGTTGAATATCTATCGCGGCCAGCGCATGCCCGTCGCGTTTACGGCGAATCACTTCTTGTGGCAACCACATACTGTGCTCCTTACAGTGAAATGAAAAAGCCGACAATCGCCGCGCTCATCAGGTTCGAAAGCGTGCCGCCGATCATGGCCCGCAGGCCCAGCCGCGCCAGTTCTTGACGCCGTTGCGGGGCGATGCCCGTGAGGCCGCCCAGTTGAATCGCAATCGAGGACAGGTTGGCAAAGCCGCACAGGGCGAAGGTGACGATCACTTGGGTGTGTGCCGACAACAGCGGCACCCCGGCTGCGGCCGCTTTGTCCGCGGTCAGGTAGTTGGCCAGGTCGGCATAGGCGACGAACTCGTTGAGCACCAGTTTTTCACCGATAAAACCGCCGGCCAGCACTGCCTCATGCCACGGCACCCCGAGCAGAAACGCGATCGGCGCCAACACGTGCCCAAGCACCAGTTGCAAGGTCAGCTGCGGGTAGCCAAACCAGTTGCCCGCCCAGCCCAGCAGCCCGTTGAACAAGGCGATCAACGCGATAAACGAAAGCAGCATCGCACCCACCGCCAAGGCCAGGCGCAAGCCGACCTGCGCGCCCTCGGCCGCCGCGTCGATGATATTGGTCGGCCGATTCTCGGCCTGCCCCAGCTCTTCAATCACCTCGTCGGTGCGCGCCGCTTCGGTTTCCGGCTCCATGAGCTTGGCCATCAACAACGCCCCCGGCGCCGACATGAAACACGCGGCGATCAGGTATTTGAGTTCCACCCCAAGCCCGGCGTAACCGAGCAGCACCGAACCTGCCACTGCAGCAAAACCACCGACCATCACCGCGAACAACTCAGAGCGCGTCAGCTTGGCAATGAACGGCCGTACCACCAGCGGCACCTCCGACTGACCAATGAAAATCGCCGAAGTCACCACCATCGACTCGACGCGACTGGTGCCCAGCAACAGGCGCAGGCCGCCGCCCACCAGCCGGATAATCCAGCCCATCACGCCGATGTAATACAGCACCGAGATAAAGCTGCCGAAGAACACAATCATCGGCAACACCCGGATAGCGAATACAAACCCGCCATTGCCGAACACTTCAAACATATGCGGCGAACTCAAACCGCCGAACAGAAACTCGATGCCTTTGTTGGCATACAGCTGCAGCGAGGCTACCGCGCCCGACAGCGCGGCGAGCACCGTTTGGCCCCAAGGCACGTACAGCGCAAACGCGCCGATCAGGACCTGGATCACAAAAGCGACCGAAACCGTGCGCCAGTTGATCGAGCGTCGCTGGTGGGATAAAGCAATGGCAATGACAATAAGGGTCGCTATTCCGACAAGACTGATCATGCAGGCGTCTCAACAAGGGACCAAGCGGACGCAGGCCAGCAGGCCTGCCCAGGATTAGAAAGCGTCGAAGGCGCCCGGCAGCAATTGCGCCAGGGTCCAGGTACGCGTGGCGGCCGGGTCACTGCCCTGGCAAATCACCACTGCATCCTTGGCCATCAACTCCAGCATCACCTGGCGGCAGGCACCGCAAGGGCTTATCAGTGAAACGTTGGGTGCGTAAACCGCGATGGCCCTGAAACTGCCCGGCGCATGGCCCTGGCTGATGGCGCTGAACAAAGCGCTGCGTTCGGCACAATTGGTCAGCCCGTAGGAGATGTTCTCGACGTTGCAGCCCAGTACGACCTCGCCGTCGGCGGTCAGCAACGCCGCGCCGACCGGAAAACGCGAGTAAGGCGAATACGTACGCTCGGCCGCCCGCTTGGCCTGCTCCATCAAACGCTGTTCAATTGTCATTCACAGGGTCATCCCATTTTATTGCGCACACGTCCAGGGAGGTCGTGGCGCTCTTATGGGTGTTATTAAAATAACATTTGATGTGAATACTCAATCTTTATTTTTTGCCCGTGAACGATTATGCAACTGCCAACCCCAGGCTCTCGCGCAAGGTCGTGCCTTCATACGCCGTGCGGTACACACCTCGCTCCTGCAACAGCGGTATGACCTCTTGCGTAAATCGCTTGAACTGCCCCGGATGCCCAATATAAATATTGAAGCCATCCACCGCCCGCGCCTCCAGCCAATCGGCCATCTTTCGCGCCACAGTATCCGCCGTCCCTACAAACGCCCCCGGCCGCAACTGCCGGCCAAATTCCACCGCCTGACGCAAGGTAAAGCCCTTCTCCCGCGCCTGATCAGCAATGCGCTTGGCATTGGTAAAAAAGCTGCTGCGCGCCGCTTCCAGGCTCTCCTGAGGAAACGGCGCATCCAGGTCGTATTGGCTGAAATCATGCCAGCCAAAATTACGCCCAAACTCCTTCAACGCCAGCTCAAAACTATGGTCGGCCTGATGGTAGTACTGCTCGATTTCACGCGCATGCTCGTCAGTGTCGCCCACATAGATTTCCGCGCCGGGCATCACCAGCAATTGCTCCGGATCGCGTCCGTGTTGCAGCGCCCTGCCCTTTATATCCCGGTAGAACGCCTGGCCCTGTTCGATGCTGGCGGCGTGGGTGAAGATCACATCCGCCGTAGCGGCGCCCAGGTCGCGGCCTTGTTCTGAGTCACCGGCCTGGAAGATCACTGGCTGGCCCTGGGGCGAGCGCTGGATATTCAGCGGGCCGACCACGCAAAAGTGCTCGCCCTTGTGGTTCAGGCTGTGCAGTTTGCTCGGGTCGAGGAATAGGCCTGTCGCACGGTCGCGCACGAAGGCGTCGTCTTCATAGGAATGCCACAAGCCTTGCACCACTTGGACGTGTTCGGCGGCGCGGCCGTAGCGGGTGTCGTAATCATAATGCTCGTCGCGGCTGTAATTGCCGGCGGTGCCGGCATCGCCGCTGGTGACTACGTTCCAGCCGGCGCGGCCTTTGCTGATCAGATCCAGGGAGGCCAACCGCCGTGCCACGTTGTAGGGCGAGTTGTATGACGTTGTCAGCGTGCCGACCAAACCGATATGCCGCGTGCTGACAGCCAGCGCCGATAGCAGTGTCAGCGGTTCCAGGCGATTGAGGTAATGGGACGGCGAGCCGGGCGTGATGAACTGGCTGTCGACGATAAACATCAAGTCGAACAACGCGGCCTCGGCCAGGCGGGCAATGTCGATGTACCAGTCGACGTTGACGCTGGCATCGGCCGGTAACTCGGGATCAAGCCACAGGTTGTGGCGGCCGGGGCCACCGCAGCCCATCGTCAGGGCGCCGAGTTTGAGCTGTCTTTTAGTCATTTGTTCAGTGTTCCTTGAAGCGTTTTGGCCACGGCGGGTTGCAAGGCGGCTGCGAATGAATCGTCGAACAGGCTGGCTGCCGAATAGGATTTGACCAGGCCCTGGCTGGCAAAAAAGTCCACGGTCTTTTGCGCTTCGACCGGCGACTGGGCCGTGACCGGCTCGACCGTCGTACGCGCGCGGGCAAACCAGGCGCGGGCGATGTCGGCATCGGCGCGGGTACGTTTGGCCCAGGCATCTGCGTAGGCATCGGCGTTGGCGGGGCTTTGTCGCGTCCAGTCACGGGCTTTTTTCAGGCGCTGGAGAAAGTCGCCGATGGGCGCGCGTTTGCTCTCCACGGCCTTGGCGTTGGCGGCAATGAAGCTTTGCGCCGGAATCAACCCCTCAGCCGTGGCCAGCACCCGCGCGCCTTGGCGTTCCTGCTGGGTAACGTAGGGTTCCCACGTCGCAATGACGTCGACTGAGCCGCCCTCCAACGCATGGGAGGCATCCAGCGCGCTGAGGTAGCGCAGCTCCAGCGAGTCACGTGGCACGCCGGCTTTATCCAGCGCCGTCAGCAGCAGTTGCTGGCTCCAGGAGCCTTTCCAGACGGCCGCGCGCTTACCGGCAAGGTCGGCAAGGCTGTGGATCGAGGAGTCTTTGCTGACCAGAATCGCCACGCCTTCGAGGTTCTGGCGGCTGATGCCAATCACCTTGATCGGCGCGCCGAGTGCGCCGAGGAACAGCACCGGTGCATCCCCCAGCAGGCCGATGTCCAGGCTGTTGGCATTCAGCGCTTCGGCGACGGGCGAACCGGCGGTGAATTGCTTCCATTCCAGCGTATAGGGTAGATCGTTGAGCACCCCCGCCGCCTCCATCACGGCCTGGGCGTTGTAGCTTTGGTCGCCTACCACCAGCGTTTGCGCGTGCGCAGTCAGGCAGAGCATGGCGGCAGTCATTCCGGCCGCCAGTTTTGTCAGGTAACGCACGTTTTTCTCCAAATGCCTGTTTATAAGGACGCAGAAGATGAGGGACAGATCACTCGGAGTAAAATACTGATAATGCATATCCTAATTCTATAACAATGCGAAATATGCATTTTATAGCCATCGGTGCCGCCGAAACCCTGGGGCCGACATTGCATAGCGCCCGGCACCACCTACACTGGTTTGAGTCCAGCATCCCCCAGATACACCTGCACGCATTGCTCAACAAAAAAACAGTTAGCCAACTGATTAATAGAGTCAACATGAAAGAGCAGCCTCGGCAGCGTGCGTCCTTCCTTCTGGTTCCCTTGAGCCTGGTGTGCATCGCCCTCGCCGGCTGCACCGTCGGGCCTGATTTCACCCGCCCCGATGTGGCTGCCAACGCCGACTATGCAAAAGAAAAACTCACCACCACCGCCCAGGCCGACATCGCCACCGGTGGCGCCGCGCAGCGGCTGATCGCTGGCATGGATATCCCCGGCCAATGGTGGACGCTGTTTCGTTCGCCCGCCTTGAACGCACTGGTCGAAGAAGCCTTGAAGGCCAACCCGGATGTGAGCGCCGCGCAAGCCGCCCTGCGCCAGGCAAACGAGCTGGTCTACGCCGACCAGGCGTCGTTGTTCCCGTCGGTGAGCGGCAATGTGCAGAAAGCGCGAGAGAAAGTCTCGGGGGTCACCTCCGGGGTGCCGGAATCGCCAATACTCACCGTCAGTTCTGCGTCGCTGAGCGTGTCCTATGCCCCGGATGTGTTTGGCGGTACGCGCCGGCAAATCGAATCGACCACGGCGCAGGCCGAGTACCAGCGCTTCCAGCTGGAGGCGACCTACCTGACCTTGACCGCCAATGTGGTCAATACCGCCATCAGCCTTGCGTCTGTGCGTGATCAAATCGCATCTACCGAGGAAATCATTCGCCTGCAAGGCGGCCAGCTGGATCTGCTGCAAGCGCAGCGGCGTTTGGGCGCCATTAGCGATACCGATGTGCTCACCCAGCAAACGGCACTGGCACAAACCCGTGCGACCTTGCCGCCGTTGCAAAAGCAATTGGCGCAAACACGCAATCAGTTGATGGCCTACCTGGGGCGCTTCCCCAATCAGGACCAGGGCGAGCGATTCAACCTGGCGTCTTTACGGCTGCCCGAAGAACTGCCGGTGAGTCTGCCCTCGGCCATCGTCGGCCAGCGGCCGGATGTGCGTTCTGCCGAGGCTCAACTGCATCAGGCCAGCGCCAATATCGGTGTGGCCGTCGCCAATCAGTTGCCACAGTTCAGTATTACCGGCTCGCTGGGCTCTACGGTGGCAAGCGGGACCAAGCTGTTTTCATCGGGCTCCGGCGTGTGGAGCCTGGCGGGCTCGATTACCCAGCCGATCTTTGACGCCGGCGCGCTCGAACACCGCAAGCGCGCAGCCGTGGCCGCTTACGACGAGTCGGCGGCGCGTTATCGCGGCACGGTGGTGACCGCCTTCCAGGACGTGGCCAACGCATTGCGGGCGCTGGAAGCCGACGCCGATGCGCTCAACCAGCAGGTTGTGGCCGAACGCTCAGCGCAGGCCAACCTGGATCTGGTCCAGGCCCAATTTCGCCTTGGCGCGGTGGCCTACATCAACCTGCTCACGGCCCAGCAGACCTATCAGAACACTGCTTTGTCACGCGTCAAGGCCCAGGCCGCGCGTTACAGCGACACCACGGCGCTGTTCCAGGCCTTGGGTGGCGGCTGGTGGAACCGTACGGATATAAACCCGGACACCAAGGGCAGCCCGGATCGCTTCGGCCTGCCGTCGTGGCAGGAAATCATGCCGGCCAAGAGCAAAGCCGCGCCGGCCGATGCCGCGCGGCTCAACTGAATCAACAGCGAGAAACCCCATGGCTGAAGTCACCCCTGTCTCTGCCCCGCCACCCGCCCCCAATGGCCCGCGCAAGCGGCGACTGTGGCGGCCGATGCTGATCATGATCGTGGTGGTGCTGGTGATTGTCGCGATCATTGCCGGGGTGAAGTTCGTGCAGATTTCGGCGCTGATCGCCCAGTCCAAACAGCCCTTGCCGGCAGCAGTGGTGACGGCCATGCAGGTGCCATTTAGCGAATGGCAACCCAGTGTGTCGGCGGTGGGCTCGATGAAGGCAGTGCGCGGCGTGGATGTGACCACGGAAGTGGGCGGCATCGTGCGCACCATCGGGTTCAAACCTGGCCAGGAAGTCGAAGCCCAGGCACTGCTGGTGCAGTTGAATGCCGACTCGGATATCGCGCAACTGCACTCGCTCGAGGCCACAGCCGACCTCGCCGTCATCGTGCTCAAGCGCGACAAGGCGCAACTGGCGGTCAACGCAATCTCCCAGGCCCAGGTCGACACCGATACCGCCGATTTGAAGGCCAAACTGGCCGCCGCCGAACAGCAGCGCGCGCTGGTGGCGAAAAAGACCATTCGCGCACCGTTTGCCGGGCGCATCGGCATCACCAGCGTCAACCCCGGCCAATACCTCAACCCCGGCGACAAGATCGCCACGTTGCAGACCTTTGATCCCATCTACATCGACTTCAGCGTGCCGCAAACCCAGATGGAAGCCATCGCCATCGGCCAGGGCGTCGCGGTAACGGCTGACGGCCTGTCCAACCAGACGTTCAAGGGCCGCATCAGCACCATCGACACCCAGTTTGACGCCACCACGCGCAACGTCACCGTCGAAGCAACGGTTGAGAACCCCAAGCAAAACCTGGTGCCCGGCATGTTTGCGCGTGCCGTGGTCAGCTCGGGCGCCACCCAACGCTACCTCACCGTGCCGCAAACGTCGGTGACCTACAACCCGTATGGCACCACGGTATTCATTGCCACGTCGAGCAAGAACGACAAGGGTGACGAGGTGCTCACCGCGCAACAGACCTTTATCAAGACCGGGCCGACCCGTGGCGATCAGGTCGCGATCCTGTCCGGGGTCAAAGAAGGCGACCTGTTGATCACCAGCGGCCAGATGAAGCTCAAGAACGGCTCGCCGGTGAAGGTCGATAACAGCGCCGCGCCGCTGAACGATCCGGCGCCGACTCCCCAAGAACATTAAAGGTGTCCCATGAAGCTTACCGATACCTTTATCCAGCGACCGGTGTGGGCCATCGTCGTCTCGCTGTTCATCTTGATCCTGGGGCTGCGCTCGATCTTTGAGTTGCCGGTGAACCAATGGCCGCGCACCGAAAATACCGTGGTCACCATCACCACCTCCTACTACGGTGCCGACGCCTCCACCGTCGCCGGTTTTATTACCCAGCCGCTGGAGTCAGCGATTGCCCAGGCCCAAGGCATTGATTACCTGGCCTCGTCGAGCATCACCGGCATCTCGACCATCACCGCCACGCTGCGGCTGAACTACGACGCCAGCAAAGCCCTGACCGAGATCAACACCCAGGTCAATTCGGTCAAGAACCAGTTGCCGGCGCAAGCCCAGGAACCGGTGCTGACCATCGCCGTAGGGCAAACCACCGACGCCATGTACCTGGGTTTTTACAGCGACACGCTGCCAACCAATAACATCACTGACTACCTGGTGCGAGTGGTCAAGCCCAAGCTGGATTCGATCCAGGGCGTACAAACCGCCGAGATCCTCGGCGGGCGCCAATTCGCCCTGCGCGCCTGGCTGGACCCGGACAAACTGGCGGCGCATAACGTCACCGCGCAAGACGTGTCGACGGCGCTGGCCAACAATAACTACCTGTCAGCCGTCGGCTCCACGCGCGGGCAAACCGTGACCGTTGACCTCACCGCCGGCACCGATTTGCACACGGTCGATGAATTCAAGCGGCTGGTGATCAAGCAAAAAGGCGATGCACTGGTGTACCTGGAGGATGTGGCCACCGTCACCCTCGGCGCCGAAAGCTATGACAGCAGCGTGGCGTTTTCCGGCAAGCGCTCGGTGTTTATCGGCATCAAGGCGGCGCCCACTGCGAATATTCTCACCGTCGCCAGCAGCGTGCGCGAGGCCTTCCCCGAGCTGCAATCGCAACTGCCGGCGGGTGTGCGCGGCGAAATCGTGTATGACTCCACCGCATTCATCAACACCTCGATTTACGAGGTGGTGAAGACCCTGGTCGAGGCCATGATCATTGTGTCGGTGGTGATCTACCTGTTCCTCGGTTCGTTCCGCGCGGTGATCGTGCCGTTGGTGGCGATCCCGTTGTCGCTGGTCGGCACTTTCTTTGTCATGTACCTGCTGGGCTATTCGATCAACCTGCTGACCTTGCTGGCATTGGTATTGGCCATCGGCCTGGTGGTGGACGACGCGATTATCGTGGTGGAAAACGTCGATCGGCATATCAAGGAAGAAGGCAAAAGTGTGCTGGAGGCCGCGCTGGTGGCGGCGCGGGAACTGGGCGGGCCGATCATCGCGATGACCGTGGTGCTGATTGCCGCCTATGTGCCGATCGGCCTGCGCAGCGGGCTGACGGGCGCATTGTTCAAGGAGTTCTGTTTCTCGCTGGCGGGTGCGGTAACCGTGTCGGCCGTGGTGGCGTTGACGCTGTCACCGATGATGACCTCCAAGCTGTTCAAGTCCGGGCAGGAGGAAGGTCGTTTCGCGCGCAAGCTCGATGAATATTTTGACTGGTTGCGCAAGCGTTACCACCGCGTGCTGGCGGGCGGCCTGAATATCTGGCCGGTGCTGGTGACCTTTGGTTTTGTGCTGTTCTTGCTGGTGGCCGCCAGTGGCATGACCGCCAAGAGTGAGCTGTCGCCCACCGAAGACCAAGGGCTGGTGTTCATGCAGATCAAGGGCCCGCCGACTGCCTCGCCGCAGCAGATGGAGCGAATTGCCGACCAGGCCTTCCAGATCGCCAACAAAGAGCCGGAATACGCGCAGATGTTCCAGCTCACCGGCCTGCCCGCGCTCAACCAGGGCCTGGGCGGCGTGCTGCTTAAAACCTGGGACGACCGCACACGCTCTCAGGCCCAGCTGATTCTGGATTTGCAGCAGAAGTGGAACCAGGTGCCGGGCGCCACCATTGCAGCCTTCCCGCTGCCCTCGCTGCCGGGCGCTCAAGGGCTGCCGGTGCAGTTTGTGATCACCACCACCGACTCGGTGGAAAACCTCAATGAAGTGGCGCAGGCGGTGATGGCCGAGGCACAGAAACAGCAGCTGTTCTGGTTCTCCGACATGGACTTGAAGCTCGACAAACCCCAAGCCAAGCTGGTGGTGGACCGCGAAAAAATCGCCGCGCTGGGCATGACCCAAGCGGACGTGGGCGCGGCGCTGTCCGCAGCGCTGGGCGGCAACTACGTGAACTACTTCTCCACCGCCGGGCGTTCATACAAAGTCATTCCCCAAGTATTGCAGGTCGATCGCCTCAACCCCGATCAGATCCTCGACTACTACATCCGTACGCCCTCGGGCAGCATGATCCAGGCGCGCACCGTGGCGCATATCGAGACCTCGACCCAGCCGGAATCGATCAACCACTTCCAGCAACTCAACTCGGCAACGCTGTCGGGCGTCAGTGGCGTGGCCCAGGGCGAGTTGCTGGCCAAACTCAATACCATCCTCACCAACGTGGCGTCTTCGGGCTACACCTCGGACTTCTCCGGCGAGTCGCGCCAGTTTATCCAGGAGTCTGGCGGCTTCGTGGGCTTGCTGCTGTTCTCGATCCTGATCGTGTATCTGGCCCTGGCGTTCCAGTTCGAGAGCTTTCGCGACCCGGTGGTGATTCTGTTCTCGGTGCCCCCGGCGCTGTTCGGTGCACTGGCGTTTATCACCATGGGCTACGCCTCGATCAACGTGTACACCCAGGTCGGTTTGGTGACGTTGCTGGGGTTGATCACCAAGCACGGCATCCTGATCGTGCAGTTTGCCAACGAGTTGCAGCGTGCCGGTCACAGCAAGCGTGAGGCAATTGAAGAAGCGGCGGCGGTGCGGCTGCGGCCGATCCTGATGACCACCGCCGCCATGGTGCTGGGCGTGGTGCCGCTGGTGTGGGCCTCCGGCGCCGGCGCTGCGGGGCGGCATGATATGGGCCTGGTGATTTTCAGTGGGTTGTCGATTGGCACGTTGCTGACGCTGTTTATGGTGCCGGCGATGTATATGTTTATTGGCGAGACGCATCACAAGGACGCCGAACAACCAGGACCCGTGCCCGTGGCGGTGCCTGACCACAGCCGGTAACCTGAGCGCTCACCCACGCTGACCACCGAGGCGGCACTTGGATTATTTCGCTGCGCTCACCGCCTTTGTCGAGGCCGCCGAAGGCAATAATTTCTCCCGGGCGGCCGAGCGACTGGGCATCAAGGCCTCTACCGTCTCGCGCTATGTGAAGGATCTTGAGCAGGACTTGGGCATCGCCCTGTTCAATCGCTCGACACGCACGCTGCACCTGACCGAAGGCGGCCAGACGTTCCTGCTGCACGCCCGCCGGGTGCTGGACGAACTGGCGCAAGCCAAGGCCGCGACCTCGGCGCTCAACCAGCAACCGCGTGGGGTGCTCAAGCTCAATTTGCCGCCGGCGTTTGCCCGGCACCATATCCTGCCGGTGTTGAACGTCTTCCTGGCGCGCTACCCGCAAATCAAGCTGGAATTGGTGCTGGATAACGCCCAGGTCAATCTGATTCATTCAGGCGTAGACCTGGCCATTCGGATTGGCGCCCTGCCCGACTCCACGCTCAAGGCGCGCAAGATCTGCGCGGGAAAGTACTCGCTGGTGGCCAGCCCGGGGTTTTGTGCGCAACACCCGGCCCCGGCGACACCGGCGGACCTGGCCGGCCTGCCAGCCATCCTGGGTACGCATGATGTTGCCTTCGAGGCCGGCAGTGAAGTGGTGCCGCTGGTCTATGGCGACTGTATCCGTATCAACGACCTGGACGCGCAGCTGCTGGCTGCACGCCAAGGTCTGGGCTTTGCGTTGCTGCCTGATTGGCTGGTGAGCAAAAGCATTGAGACAGGCGAGCTACAGGTCTGGTTGCCGCACTGGCACATCCTGGGGGCTGAACAGGCGTTTGCGGTGTGGTTTGTCTACCCGCCCAAGCGAATCGTGTCGTCCAAGGTGCGGTGTTTTATCGACTTTATCGTCGAGCAGTTGGGCGAAACGCCGTATTGGAAATAGGGTGTTTCTGTGGGGAGTGGTTGAAGCAAGAGCCAATCAAGTGCAAGGCAAAAGCCTGTCTAGCTGATGCAACTCGGTCTAAATGTGGGAGCTGGCTTGTCGAATCGTCGCACCGCTGCGATGCAGGCACCTCGGTGTGTCAGGTACACCGAGTTGATGCTATCGCAGGCAAGCCAGCTCCCACCTTTGACCGAGTATGGCTCTGCTGTTGCTGTTGCTCTGGCCCTTACATCCTTTTCGATGACGAAGTCAGCGGTCTTTTGATCTGCGCTTTTGATCTTGATCTGAAATCGCCCCGTTAAACACGATGGCCGGAATCTGACAGTGATTTGGGGGGTAAACCGGCAGGGATGCCGGTTTAGCCGCGCTGGGCCAAGGATGGCCCATCGCGGCGGCCCCCCAAATCACTGGCGGATTGCGGGCATGCCGAGCCATAGCGAGGCACCGAGTGTTGGGGCGAGGACCTTTTGGTTACTTTTGACTGGGCCGGCATTCCGGTCCTTGCAAAAGTGACCCGCCGTAAGGGCGGAACCCCAAGTAGCCATCACAAAAACAACGGATATGTACACCACCAACAAGCCGCCATCGCAGGCAAACCGTCTGCCACATTTTGACCGAGTACTCTCAACTAAAGCGGATATCCAACGCCCGCAGGTAGGTTTGCAACCCGGCATCCTGAATCGGGATCAAAAATGCCTCGGTGTCCGATTCATTGAAATGCGCATGCCAATAACCCGGCGGTGTTACAAACGCCAGCCCCGGCGACCAGTCCACCCGCACTGGATTACGGATCTGACCATCGGCGTCCAGCTCCGTGCCCACCAGCGAATAGCAACCCTTGGGGCAGTCGATAATGAAGTCCAGCGCAATCGACTGGTGCCGGTGCGGCTTCTGAATCGAACCCGCCGGCAGAATGCCGTACATGGCCCAGAGCACATGCGTGACGGTTCGCGTCTGGGGAAAATTGCGGTTGCCGAGCAAAATGCTGATGCGACTGCGATCCTGGGCGCGTGGGTCATCCGCTGCTTCCCGCAGCTTCTGGTTGGCCAGCGCGGCGGGATACAACGTCGGCACGAAGCGATCAGTGCTGCGGGTCACGCCCAGGTAGCGCAACAGCGGTTCATCATGCACGTAGTACAGGCGTGCATCCTGTGAAGCGCTGAAACGCGCGGGCTGCAGGCCAGGCAGCGCGATAAAGCAACCGCTGGACCATTGGATCTCATGTTCGCCCTGCACCACCCGGCCTTCGCCTGCGATGACATAAAACACCTGGGAGGTCGCATTGGGGTGCAGCTCCAGGGCATCACCGGCGTTCAAGCGGATAAAGTTGGCGCACAACCCCGGGGCGGTCGCCGGGCCTTCACAGCCCAGCGCGTCGCTAAGGTCAAGCGCGACCACCCGCGAGGCGCCGCTGTCGTACAGCGAGGCCGGGAAGCTGTGGTATGGAATCCGCGTAATCAGATTGGCGCTGATCGGGTTGGCCGCCTTGCTGTATTCGAAGTACTCGGCGTCGGTCAGGTCGGGCTTGAATTCGCTGTTCATGGTTCACCTCAGGCTTGGGCTTGTTTGCAATGACTATAGGCATTGCCTCCACGGGGATTAAGTCCTCGACTGGCACAGCAGTTGTGCAGGATGGGGCGGCTTTGCCCTATGAGGGTGCAATCGGCCTGTCCAGCGCCTGAGCGTGAACCGATGATCCATGTGTTCGGCGTGTATCTCATGCTCAAACGTCATAATCCCCGGTTCCTCTGCGTGGTAATCTTGGCGCCACCACGAATAGACATTGATCGTCACATGACGATGACCAAAGCCAGGAAAGAACATGCCAAAGATTTCTCACTCAGCGTTGCGCCGCAACTTCCGTGAACTGCTTGCAAAACAAATCTGCGTTGAAACCGCCTCCGTCTTCGACCCCATGTCCGCGCGCATCGCCGCCGACCTGGGTTTTGAAGTCGGCATCCTCGGTGGTTCGGTCGCCTCGTTGCAGGTACTTGCAGCCCCCGATTTTGCGTTGATCACACTGAGTGAGTTCGTTGAACAGGCCACCCGTATCGGCCGCGTCGCCCAACTGCCGTTTATTGCCGACGCCGACCACGGCTACGGCAACGCCTTGAACGTCATGCGCACCGTCGAAGAGCTTGAGCGTGCCGGTGTGGCCGCGCTGACCATTGAAGACACGCTGTTGCCGGCGCAGTTCGGGCGCAAGTCCACCGACCTGATTTCCGTCGAAGAAGGCATCGGCAAAGTGAAGGCGGCGCTTGAAGCGCGAGTCGACCCTGAGCTGTCGATCATCGCGCGCACCAACGCCGGTGTGCTGCCTACTGAAGATGTCATTGCACGCACCAAAGCCTACGAGAAAGCCGGCGCGGACGGCATCTGCATGGTTGGCGTCAAAGACTTCGACCACCTTGAGCAGATCGCCGCCAACCTGACGGTGCCGTTGATGCTGGTAACCTACGGCAACCCGCAGCTCAATGACAGCGAGCGCCTGGCGGCCCTGGGCGTGCGCATTGTGGTGGCCGGCCACGGCGCTTACTTTGCGTCGATCAAGGCCACTTACGACAGCCTGCGCGCCCAGCGCAAGCTCACCAGCAGCACGTCCAACCTCAGCGCTACGGAGCTGACCCACACCTACACGTTGCCGGAAAGCTATGTGGCGTGGGCTGAAGAGTTTATGGACGTTAAAGAGTAATTGCCGCGACGGTGCTGATTGTTGCAATCAGCACCGGATGCTCGTGGTGCGGGCTGCTTCAATCAATTCTCCAGCGTTCCCCGCGATTATTGCCTGTGCCTTTGTAGCCGCCGTCTCCATCCAGCTCCCAGCCGCCCCCCGCATTCAAGCCCGTGCCGATAAAACCACCGCGACCATCGGATTCAAGCCCCCTGCCCTCGTTCTTGCCGGTGCCAATATAGCCGCCACGACCATCGGACTTGTACCCACGCTTGCGGTACTCACCGGTGCCCTCATACCCGCCGTTACCATCGGAGCGCCAACTGGCGCCTGAGGCCTTACCGTCGCCACGAAAATAGCCTTTGCCGTCCGACCGGTAATCCTCACCGGCGTTAAAACCTGTGCCCTTGTACCCGCCCGATCCGTCCGGGCTGAACCCGCGGCCATTGTTGTAGCCGATGCCCTTGAGGCCACCGTCATCAGCGGGAATGTACCCTTTGCCGTTATTTTTACCGGTGCCCCTGAGAGAGCCATCCTTTTGCAACTCATAGTCACCGCCCAGGTTTCCCCCGGTGCCTTTAAGGCCGCCGCGGCCGTCCGGCTCATAGCCGTTGCCTGTGTTGATGCCGGTGCCGATAAAACCTTCGGCCGCCAGCGCTGAGGCGCCAAGCCCCAATAAAACACCGGCGAGCAGGATATATGATGCTTTTTTCATGAAGCCTCTGGTCCTTTCAGAGCGGATGATGTGCGCCATGATAGGGCATGGGTTTTGCGCCGCAAGTGCAACAGTCTTGTTACAAACAAATAATTAGACGCGCGCAGTCATATCCCCATTACTCATGGCGAGCTTCAAGTATCAACATTTATATATAAGGATTAAAAAATCCGCCGCAGAGCCTGCGGCGGCAAACCAAAGGTTTTTGTCGAAGCAGAGCGGCTAAGACCCTGCCAACGCTACACCCGTAGAAAATTAAAAGAGGTGAAGTTTAATTAATTGAGTTTAATCCTCCGTACCGCTGCAGGCCGCGAAAAATATGATAAAAATCAGCTTCGACAACCATGTCGAGCAGAATAAAAACAGTACTGCGCTCACCTGTAAACATCTGCCATAAAACCTTAAGCGTTCTTCAAGCATGCGGTGTTTCTGTGCACGCGTTAATTATTCCGGGGAAGTAATAACATGATCAAACAGTGGAGCCTGTTAACGCTGGCGGTGTGCGCCAGTATCAGCCAAGCGGCCCTCGCCGAGTCGGTCAGCGACCAGGCCGATTCCAAAGGCTTTATCGACGGCAGCAGCATTACCGGGCTGTTGCGCAACTATTACTTCGACCGCGACCGCCAAAGTGGCAAAGCCGACAACCGCGACTGGACCCAAGGCGCGATGCTTAACTACGCCTCGGGCTTTACCCAGGGCACCATCGGTTTTGGCGTGGATGCCTACGCCTACGGCGCGATGAAACTGGATGCCACCCACGCCGATGCCGGCACCGGTGAGTTGCCGACCAACCGCAATGGCGACCCGGAAAATGGCTATGGCTCCGTGGGCGCTGCAGTGAAGATCAAGGTCTCAAAGACCCAGCTGAAATTCGGCGACATGCAGCCCACCGCGCCGGTGTTCGCCACCGGCGGCACGCGCATTTTGCCGCAAACCGCCACCGGGTTTGACTTGACCAGCAGTGAAATCGCAGGCCTGGACCTGGAAGCCGGGCACTTCACCAGCACCAACAGCGGCATGACCAGCAACCATGACCACGATATCTACGCGACCTACGCCAATGTGGCGGCCAACAGCGCAAGTTTTGTCGGCGGCAAATACACCTTCACGCCATCGTTGAGTGCAACCCTGTATGCGGGCGAGTTGGAAGATATCTGGCGCCAGTACTACACCAACCTCAACTACGTGATCCCGCTGGGGCATGACCAGTCACTGGCGCTGGACGGCAACCTGTACCGCACCCTCGACACCGGCAGCGCCAAGGCCGGGGCCATCAACAACACCACCTACTCGGTGGCGGCGGCCTACTCGTTCCTGGCAGCGCATACCCTGACGCTGTCGTTCCAGAAAGTCCACGGCGACACGCCGTTCGACTATATCGGCACCGGCGACAATGGCGCGGGCGAAGGCGGCGACTCGGTGTTCCTGGCCAACTCGATCCAATGGGGCGACTTCAACGGCCCGGGCGAACAGTCGTGGGGCGTGCGTTATGACCTGAACATGGCCAGCTACGGCGTACCGGGCCTGAGCTTCATGACCCGCTACGTCAACGGCTCGGACATCAACGGCACCCACACCCCCACCAACAGTGCCTATGCCGGCGACTATGGCGCCGACGGTGACCACCACGAGACCGATGTGGAAGCCAAATACGTGCTGCAAAGCGGCCCGGCGAAAAACCTGTCGTTTCGTGTGCGTGACGCCATGGTTTCATCCAACGCCGACCAACGCGATGGCAAGTTGAATGAGCTGCGGGTGATCGTCGACTATCCGTTTACCCTGTTGTAATCACTCCGGGCTCAGCCGCTCGCGCATCCCTGCGCTGGCGGCTGGACCGGCCTGCACCACGCAGCGATCCCATCCCACCACCGCACCTTCAGCGGTTGCCATCATCGGCTCCAGCAACTGCCCGGTCTCGCGCTCCACGACCTCCACGCTGCGGCCATCTTCGGCGTAATGCCGATTGCCCCACGCCACCAATGCCATCAGCACCATGCGAAAGTCCTCGCCCTTGGCCGTCGGCACGTATTCATAACGTGGCGGGCGCTCGCTGTAGGCGCGGCGCTCGAGCATGCCAGCCTCCACCAAACCATTGAGGCGGCGTGTCAGCATGTTCGGCGCGATGCCCAGGCTGCGCGAGAACTCATCAAAACGCCGCAAGCCATGCAACGCGTCACGCATGATCAACATGCTCCACCACTCCCCTACCCGTTCAAGGCTGCGGGCGATGGGGCATTCGTCGCTGATAAGGGATTTGCGTTGCATGGACGTTCCTGTGTGCGGGTGCAAAGTTGTGTGGCGCCATGTTACTTTCATGTTGATAGTGACGTCCACAGCTGTGTATCCCTCAAGCAACAGGAGTCGATTGATCATGAGTAAACGTATCGTCGTGACAGGCATGGGCGCGCTGACGCCGCTGGGGTCGAGTGTGGAATCCACCTGGCAACGCCTGTTGAACGGGCAATCGGGGATTCGGCGCCTGCCGGAAGAATTGATCGGCGACCTGGCCATCAGCATCGGTGGCCAGGTGCAAAGTGTGCTGCAAGACCCCGAAGCCGGGTTTGACCCTGATCGACTGTTGGCCGCCAAGGAACAGCGCAAGATGGATCGCTTTATTCTGTTCGCCCTCGCGGCGGCGGATGAAGCCTTGAAGCAAGCCGGTTGGGCGCCAAAAACGCCGGAAGAGCAGGAACGCACGGCCACCATCATTGCCTCCGGCGTCGGCGGCTTCCCGGCCATTGCCGAGGCGGTGCGCACCACCGACAGCAAAGGCCCACGGCGGTTGTCGCCGTTTACCATTCCGTCATTTCTGAGCAACATGGCCGCCGGGCATGTGTCGATCAACTATGGCTTGAAAGGCCCGTTGGGCGCGCCGGTGACCGCCTGCGCGGCAGGTGTACAGGCGATTGGCGATGCGGCGCGGATGATCCGTGCCGGAGAAATCGACGTGGCGGTGTGCGGCGGCGCGGAAGCGGCGATTCATCGGGTCAGCCTCGCCGGCTTTGCAGCGGCACGCGCGTTGTCCAGCGACTTCAATGCCACGCCGGAGCGCGCTTCGCGGCCGTTCGACCAGGCACGTGATGGATTCGTGATGGGTGAAGGCGCCGGCATCCTGGTGATCGAAGCGCTTGAACACGCCCTGGCACGCGGCGCGCAACCCATTGCCGAACTGGTCGGTTATGGCACCAGTGCCGATGCCTATCACATGACCGCAGGCCCCGAAGACGGCGATGGTGCGCGCCGGGCGATGGCGCAGGCGTTGCATCAGGCCGGTATTGAGGCTTCACAGGTGCAGTACTTGAATGCCCATGCAACGTCGACACCCGTGGGTGACAAAGGCGAACTGGCGGCCATCAAGACCGTGTTCGGCGCCAGTGGCCACCCGGCCATCAGCTCGACCAAATCCGCCACCGGCCACCTGTTGGGCGCCGCCGGCGGCATCGAAGCGATCTTCACCGTCCTCGCCCTGCGCGATCAGATTGCCCCGATGACACTTAACCTCGACAACCCCGATGCGCTGGCGGACGGCCTGGACATGGTGCGCGGTGAGGCGCGGCCTATGCCGATTGAATACGCGCTGTCCAATGGCTTCGGTTTTGGCGGCGTGAATGCCAGCGTGCTGTTCCGGCGCTGGGTGTAGTTTGCCCCTGCCGTAGATTTCGGGGACCATGGGCGCCTTTCTATAACCGCCAACAAGAGGCGCCCATGGCCAACCACGACCTGTCCTACACCCCCGACCCGGATGCCGACTCCATCTCCAGCGACGTCATCGGTTTCAATGGCATCCTGGTTTCCACCCAAATCCCCACTCACGCCGACGGCAGCCTGGAACTGGGCGATATCACCCTGCAAAGCGAATGCACCCTGCAAGCGCTGAAGGTCGCGCTGGAGAAAGCCGGCAGCTCCATGGACCGGGTGATGCACCTGACCATCTACCTCACCGACATGGCTGATCGCGCAGCATTCAACGAAGTCTACAAGCGCTTTTTCGCCAAGCCCTGGCCCGTTCGCGCCGCCGTTGGCGTGGCTGCGTTGGCGGTAGAAGGCATGCGCGTGGAAGTCACCGCGATGGCGGCCAAGGCCTGAGTTCCGCGCCACCGCACAGATCCAATGTGGGAGTGGGCTTGCTCGCGAATGCGGCGTGTCAGTTGATGCATACGGCGGCTGATACACCGCTTTCGCGAGCAAGCCCGCTCCCACAGGTTGGGCCGGGTGAGGCTTCAATAGCCTCTCCCTCAGCGAGGCAGCCCTGCGGTAGATGCCGGTCAGGCATTTCACAGCTACAATGCGCGCCTCAACCGTGACAAGCCTGACTAAAAAAACTATGTCCTTGCCCAAGCACCACCTGGAATTGCTCAGCCCGGCCCGTGATGTTGCCATCGCGCGCGAGGCTATCTTGCATGGCGCCGACGCCATCTACATCGGCGGCCCAAGCTTCGGCGCACGCCATAATGCGTGCAACGAGGTGAGCGATATCGCTCAACTGGTCGAATTCGCCCGCCGTTACCACGCGCGCGTATTCACCACCATCAACACCATCCTGCATGACAACGAGCTGGAACCTGCGCGCAAGCTGATCCATCAGCTGTACGACGCCGGTGTCGATGCCTTGATCGTGCAAGACCTGGGCGTGATGGAACTGGATATCCCGCCGATCGAGCTGCACGCCAGCACCCAGACCGATATCCGCACCCTGGCCCGCGCCAAGTTTCTCGACCAGGCCGGTTTTTCGCAGTTGGTATTGGCCCGTGAGCTGAACCTGCAGGAAATCCGCGCAATCGCCGATGAGACCGATGCCGCCGTCGAGTTCTTCATCCACGGCGCGCTGTGTGTGGCGTTCTCCGGGCAGTGCAATATCTCCCACGCGCAGAATGGCCGCAGCGCCAACCGTGGCGACTGCTCCCAGGCCTGCCGCCTGCCGTACACCTTGAAAGATGACCAGGGCCGCGTCGTAGCCTTTGAAAAGCACCTGCTGTCGATGAAAGACAACAACCAGAGCGCCAACATCCGCGCGCTGGTCGAAGCCGGTGTGCGCTCGTTCAAGATCGAAGGCCGCTACAAGGACATGGGCTATGTGAAGAACATCACCGCCTATTACCGCCAGCGCCTGGATGACGTGCTCGAAGACCGCTCGGACCTGGCCCGTGCCTCCAGCGGCCGTACCGCGCACTTCTTCCTGCCCGACCCGGAAAAAACCTTCCACCGAGGCAGCACCGACTATTTTGTCACCGACCGCAAGGTCGACATCGGCGCTTTCGATACCCCTACCTTTACCGGCCTGCCGGTGGGTGTGGTGGAAAAAGCCGGCAAGCGCGACTTGCAGGTGGTCACCCATGAGCCGCTGTCCAATGGCGATGGCCTCAATGTGCTGGTCAAGCGCGAGGTCGTGGGTTTCCGCGCCAACATCGCCGAAGCCAAGGGCGAGTTTGAGGAAGACGGTGAGAAACGCTACCGCTACCGCGTCGAGCCGAATGAAATGCCTTCTGGCCTGCACCAGTTGCGGCCAAACCATCCGCTGAACCGTAACCTCGACCATAACTGGCAACAAGCGCTGCTCAAAACCTCCGCTGAACGCCGCATCGGCCTGGCCTGGGTGGCACGCCTGCGTGAAGACCAGCTCGAAGTCACCGCCACCAGCGAAGAAGGCATCAGCGCCAGCGTCACCCTGCCCGGCCCGTTTGGCGTGGCCAACAAGCCGGAACAGGCGCTCGACACCCTGCGCGACCTGCTTGGCCAACTCGGCACCACCGAATACCACGCCACGCACATCGAGCTGGATGCGCCGCAGGCGTTCTTCATCCCCAACTCGCAGCTCAAGGCGTTGCGCCGTGAAGTGATCGAAGCGCTGACCGCCGCACGCGTTGCCTTGCACCCGCGTGGCGGGCGCAAGGCCGAAACCTCACCGCCACCGGTGTACCCGGAAGCGCATTTGTCGTTCCTGGCCAACGTGTACAACCAGAAGGCTCGCGACTTCTACCACCGTCACGGCGTCAAGCTGATCGACGCCGCCTTCGAAGCCCACGAAGAAACCGGCGAAGTGCCGGTGATGATCACCAAGCACTGCCTGCGTTTTTCGTTCAACCTGTGCCCCAAACAGGCCAAGGGCGTGACCGGCGTGAAAACCAAGGTGGCGCCGATGCAGCTGATTCACGGCGACGAAGTGCTGACCCTCAAGTTCGACTGCAAGCCGTGCGAGATGCACGTGGTGGGCAAGATCAAGGGGCATATCCTTGGGCTGCCGCAGCCGGGCAGTAAGGTGGAGCACTTCAACCCGGAAAACATCATCTTTCAGGGCACGCACTAGCCCTTGAGGCGCGGGGCCACCACCAGCCCCGCTGCAACCCCGCGGCCCCCAGCAGGATTGCGGCCACACCCAGCCACTGCAGCCAACCCAGGCGATGGCCGAAGGCAATCCAGTCGACAAAAATCGCCGCAATCGGATAGATAAACGACAGTGCCCCGGTAATGGCGGTGGGCAGTTTCTGGATCGCGCCGTACAACAAAACGTACATCAAACCGGTGTGCACCACGCCAAGCGTCACCAGTGCAGCCCACGCATTGGTGGATACCGGCAGGCTGTTCCAGGGCACCAGCGGCGCGAGTAACAGAGCGCCGGTTGTCACCTGGATCAACGCCATCAAATGCGGCGGTACTTCCTTCAGGCGTTTGATGATCAGTGCAGCAACCGCATACAAAAATGCCGCGCCCAGCGCCAGTGCAATGCCTGTCAGGTAACCGGCGCCACCGCTTTGCTGCTCGCCATGGGCCGTAACAATCGCCAGCATGCCGAGGAACGCCACACTCAACCACGCCAGTTTCTGCACGGTGATTTTTTCACCGAGAAACACTGCGGCCAACATCACCAACATAAACGGCTGCACGTTGTACACCGCCGTGCTGATGGCGATTGACGCGTGGGAATAGGACTCGAACAACAGCAACCAATTGCCGACGATGGCCACGCCGCTGAGCATCGCCAGGCCGAACTTGGCCCAGGTGAGCAACTCCAGTCGCAGATAACCCAGCAGTGCGCAGACCAGCAACAAGGCGAGTGCGCCGATGACGCAACGCCAGAACACCACTTCGATCACCGACACGCCCGACACCAGCACAAACCAGCCGATAGTGCCCGAAATCAGCATGGCGGCGACCATTTCCCACGACCCGCGACGGATAGATGTGTCCACGATCAATGCTCCTCAAGTGAGGCACAATTATGGCAATCTGCTGGTCGGCGGCTCCAGCGACTAAAAAAGGCAAACACCTTTATTCACCTTTTGTTATTAGGCAGACAGCATGATTGACACCATCGACCAGCAACTGATCGCCGCCTTGATGGACGACTCGCGCCTGTCGCTCAAGGCCTTGGCGGGCATTACCGGGCTGTCCTCGCCCAGCGTCGGCGAACGCTTGCGGCGGCTTGAAGAGCGCGGCGTGCTCACCCACTACACCGTTGATATCGACCCCAAACACTTCGGCTACCTGCTGCAAGCCATCGTGCGTATCCGCCCCTTGCCCGGCAAGTTGCAGGAGGTAGAGCGCCAGATCCAGGCGATCCCCGAGTTCACCGAGTGCGACAAGGTCACCGGCGATGACTGTTTTATCGCGCGTTTGCATGTGCGCACCATGGACCAGCTCGACAGCCTGCTCGACCGCCTCAACGCCTATGCCGAAACCAACACCGCCATTGTCAAGAAAACCCCGGTAAAACGCCGTTTGCCGCCCCTGGCTGATTAGTGATTTTTCGTCACTAAAGCAGTGACGCAATCACTATTCTGTCATCACTGGCGGGTCTTTATGCTGGGCTCCACTGATTGGAACCCACAGGTATAAAGCTCATGTACGCGATTACTGGCATTACAGGCAAAGTCGGCGGCGCCCTGGCGCGCAACCTCATCAAGGCCGGCCAACCGGTGCGCGCGGTGATGCGCGATGCGGGTAAGGCGGCCTACTGGGCCGAGCAAGGTTGCGACGTTGCGTTTGCGCAGATGGACGACGCACAGGCATTAACCGAAGCGTTCAAGGGCGCAACCGGCGTGTTTATCCTGCCGCCACCTGGGTTTGATCCGCAGCCCGATTTTCCCGAAGCCCGTGCGGTGATTGCCGCCGTCAGCCAGGCGCTACAGGCGGCTGCGCCGAACAAGGTGCTGTGCCTCTCGACCATCGGCGCCCAGGCTACTGAGGTCAACCTGCTCACCCAACGCACCCTGATGGAACAAGCCCTGAGCGCCCTGGACCTCCCAGTCACCTTCCTGCGCCCCGCCTGGTTTATGGAAAACGCGCTGTACGACGTGATCACCGCGCGGGAAACCGGCGTGATCCACAGCTTTCTGCAGCCTTTGGACAAGGCCGTGCCGATGATCGCCACGGCAGATATTGGCATCCTCGCCGCGCAGCTGCTGCAACAGGCGTGGGCCGGCAATCGGGTGGTTGAACTGGAAGGCCAGTGGATCAGCCCCAATGACATCGCCCAAGGTTTGTCGCAAGTACTCGACCGCGACGTGCGCGCTGAAGCAGTGGCGCGTGACACCTGGGAGGCATTGTTGCGCTCCCAGGGCGCTCAAAACCCATTGCCACGCATGCGCATGGTCGATGGTTTCAACGAAGGCTGGATCTGTTTTGAGCACGACGAGGTGCTTAATGGACAAACTTCGTTGCTGACGGTGCTGCGCGCGTTAGCCGACAAGGCCGTCTGAAACTGCAACGCTTATCGCCGTTGAATATAAAAAACTGTCAATTCTCACAGGTGCCCACCTGCGTTCTGCTTGTTAACGTTGTGCATGACTGGAGAGGATCCAATGCTCATCACAACGCTTAAAGAAGTCACCGATGCGAGCTTTGAGGCACACGTGCTCAAGGCTCGCGGACCTGTGCTGGTGTGCTACAAAAAAGCTACCGAGGAACCGCCAGCGTTCCTTGAAAAGTTCGTGGAGTACTATGCCGACCGATTGACTATCGTGACGCTGAATATCGATGAGAACCCCCGCGTTGCGGCGCAATATGGCGTGTTTGAGGCGCCTTTGTTAATGCTGTTCAAGGATAAAAGGAGTTTTTCATGAGCGAGATTAAGCATATCAGTGACGCCTCATTTGACGCAGGCGTCATCAAAGCTGATCTGCCGGTATTGGTGGATTTCTGGGCCGAGTGGTGCGCGCCTTGCAAGGCGATCGCACCTATCCTGGATCAATTGGCCACGGACTACGACGGCAGATTGACCATTGCCAAATTGGACGTCGATGCTAACCAAGATATGCCGGCTAAATTTGGCGTCCGGAGCATTCCTGTTCTGATGTTGTTTAAGAACGGTAAACTCACCGCCAAAACCGGCGCCGCATCGAAGGCGCAGCTTGAAGCCTTTCTGAATACGAACCTTTGAACCTCAGGCATGCAGCCCCTGCGCCGCACTCAATAACCCCTGAAACAGGCGATACCGTGCTTCCAGTACCGCCTGTTGCCCCACATCCGGCACATAGCGCGCTTTGACCGGCATCCCCGCCGCAAGCAAATCCGCGCCCTGCCCGATCGCCATAAACCCCAGCTTCGCCGCCCCCACACACGCGCTCAATTCACTGCCGTGCAGCGTAAAAACCTCCCGCTGGAGGATATTGGCCAGCAACTGCGCCCAATACTCACTCCGTGCCCCGCCGCCGACCAGGGCGCAGGCGGTCACGTCGGCGCCGGTCGATTGCACCGCACGCAGTGCATCGAGCAAGCCGAAACCCACGCCTTCCATCACGGCATAACCGAGCATCGCAGGGGTGCAGTCATGCCCCAGGCTCATAAACCCACCGCGCAATAACGGGTCGTTGTGCGGCGTGCGTTCACCGGCCAGGTACGGCAGAAACAACGGCGTCGACAGCGGTACCGGTTGTTCGATGGGCAGGTGCACCTGCACGTGATCCAACAAGGTTTGCTCATCCACTTGGCCGGTCAAGCGCGTCACCCAGCGCAAACAACTGGCCCCGGCGAGCATGGCGCCCATGGTGTACCAGCGGTTGGGCAAGGCGTGGCAGAAGCTGTGCACGGCACTGGCCGGGTTGCCGGCGGCGTGGTCGGTGATGGCGACGATGGCGGCGCTGGTGCCCAAGGTAATAAAGCCGTCACCGGCATTGACCGCACCGATGCCGACCGCCGCTACCGGGTTATCGCCGCCGCCACCGGCAATCACCACCGTGGGCGACAGGCCTAACCCGTTTACATTCAGTACACCACTGGCTGCGCCGCCTTCCACCAGCCGGGGCATTTGCGCAGGCGAAAGCCCCGTGGCATGCAGCATCGGCGCAAACCATTCACGCTGCGCGACGTCCAGCCACAGGGTGCCAGCAGCATCCGACATGTCGCTGATGCGCTCGCCGGTCAGGCGCAACCGCAGGTAGTCCTTGGGCGACAGCACACACTCAATCGCCTTGAACACCTCGGGTTCGTGCTGTTGCAACCACAGCAGTTTGGGCGCCGTGAGCCCGGCCATGGGCAGGCTGCCGGTGACATCGGCAAACTCACTGCCCAGTTGCTCGGCCTGGGCCACTGCGCGCGCGTCATCCCACAGGATGGCCGGGTACAGCACACGATCATCCTTGCCCAGCAATACCGCGCCGTGCATCTGCCCGGACAGGCCGATGCACGCCACACGCGCAAATGCCGCATGCTCGCGTAACTGCGCCAGCGCCTGCAAACAGGCCTGCCACCAGTCTTCGGGGGCCTGTTCGGACCAGCCGCTGTGGCGCCGCGAAACGCTCAGGCGCACACCGACGTGGGCCAGCACGCTGCCGTCGAGGTCCATCAGGATCGCCTTGAGTTCTGAAGTGCCGAGGTCTATGCCGAGGGAAACAGGGTTGCGCATACGTAGATTATTCCACTTCAATACAGCCACAGGAGTCACGCCGTTGCAGGCTCGGCGCCAGGCGCACGCTTTGGGTGGGTGCGCCGGGCGTGGCCATGCGTTGCAGCAGCATATGCACCGCTCGGGCCCCCAGTTCCTTGACCGGCTGGGCGATCAGGGTCAGGCGCGGCACGAAAAAATCCGCCCAGTCAAAATCATCAAAACCCACCAGGGCCATTTGGTTTGGCACTGCAATGCGTGCATCACGCAGGGCGTGCATGGCGCCCAGCGTCATCAAGTTATTACCGGCCATGATCGCCGTGGGTGGCGCCGGTAACGCCAGCAACTGCGCCGTGGCTTGCCGCGCCGGTTCGCTGTCGGAACCGCCGTTGACCAATAATTGCGGGTCGAACACCAGCCCCGCTGCCTGTAACGCTGCCCGGTAACCGGCCACACGCTCATCGGTGGTGCCCAGCCCTTCGCGCCCGGCAATAAAGCCAATGCGTCGGTGCCCATGTTCAATCAGGTGCGCGACCAGTGCCTGGGTGGACTGGGTATTCTCCACCCCGACCTGATCAAACTGCTCGCTCATCATGCGGTCCACCAGCACCGTCGGCATCTCGTTGGCCTGCAGATACTCCAGCGCCCTGGAGCCGGTCGACGGCGCCAATAGAATCCCATCGACACGCCGGTGATGCAGCGCCGTGACCACCCGCAACTCCTGTTCCGGATCGTCGTGCGGGTCGGCAAACAGCATCATGTAGCCGTGGCGCGCGCACTCGGTTTCAATCGCGTGCACGGTTTCGCTGAAGTAATGGTTGGACAGCGCCGAGATCGCCACGCCAATGGTATTGGTGCTGGAACGCGCCAGCGAGCGCGCCAGGGTGTTGGGGATGTAACCCAGTTCCTGAATCGCGCGCTGCACGGCCTGTACCGTGGCCGGGCTGACCTTGCGGGTGCCGTTCAACACGTGGGACACGGTCGAGGTCGACACCCCGGCCCGGCTTGCCACGTCATCCATGGTGACCACGACGCTTTCCCCTTTAAATCAATGTTTGCTCGACCAGCCGCTGTACGTCGCCACGTTGTCACGGGTGATCAGTTTTGGCGTGAGCAGGGTAACCGCTTCGGCCGGGGCTTTGTCATTGAGAATGTCATTGCCGACGTTGACGGCAGTCTGGGCCATGGCCCAAGGGTCCTGGCTGGCAGAGGCCTGGATCTGGGTGTCGGTCTTCAGCGCGTTTTCGATATCCGGCGCACCGTCCACCGAAGTAATAATGATGCCGCTGCGTTTGAGCTGTTTGGCCGCCAGGTCGCTGCCGATAGCTTGCGGGTCATTGATCGCGAACAGGCCGTCGATTTTCGGGAAGCGCGTGAGGTAACCCTGCATCACATTCAAGCCACCTTCGCGTGAGCCTTTGCCGTCCTGGTCATCGGACAGCACCTTGATGTCCGGTGCACCGGCCAATGCCGCCTTGCAGCCTTTGACGCGGTCGGTCACGGCGGTAACCTGCGGGCCGTTCTGGATAATCACGTTGCCCTTGCCCGCCAGCTTGTCCACCAGAAACTGGCAGGCCAGTTTGCCGGCTTCGACGTTGTCGGTTTGCACCGTGGCGTTAACGCCCTTGGCGTCCACATCCACCGCTACCACCACAATGCCGGCATCCCGGGCCTTCTTGATCGCCGAGGCCATGGCCGATGGGTCGACGGCATTGAGCAGGATCAGGTCGACTTTGGATGAGATGAAATTATCGATCTGGGAAAACTGCTTGCTCAGGTCATAGTCGGCCGACACCGAGGTGACCTTTACAGCAGGGTTCAGCTCTTTGGCCCGTGCAGTGGCGCCGTCGGCCAGGGTCACAAAATACGGGTTACCGAGCGAGCCCATGCTGATGCCCAGGGCTTTGAGTTCGCGAGCCTCCACGCCATGGGACATCAGGGCAGCCAGGGCCATAACGGGAAAGATACGTTTGAAGTTCATACCGGTCTCTCTTGTGATTGTTGTTGAGGTGAAATCAGGTACGTGCGCCGGACTGGCGATAGCGATCCAGCGCCACTGCGCCGATGATCACGATGCCCTTGATGATGTACTGCCAGATATCCGATACCCCCAGCAGCACCAGGCCGTTGGTGAGCACCGCGATAATCAGCGCGCCGATCAGCGTGCCGCCGATGGTGCCGACGCCGCCGGTAAAACTGGTGCCACCCAGGATCACCGCCGCAATCGCATCCAGCTCATAGGATTGCCCCAGTTGCAGGCCATTGGCGGCGAACAGCCGCGATGCGCTCATCACGGCGCCAAGCCCGGCCAGCGCGCCGGACATGGCGTAGACAAACAACAGCACTTTCCACACCTTGATGCCCGACAGCCGAGCCGCTTCCGGGTTGCCGCCCACCGAATAGATCTGCACGCCCATCACGGTGCGGCGCAATATGAACCACGACAGCAGCACCACAGCCACGGCGATGATCACCAGCCACGGCACGCCGAGCACGGAGTCATTGCCGATAAATGCAAACGGCAGGTCGGGGTTGAACACAGTTTTGTCGTCGGCCAACAAACGCGCCAGCCCACGCATGGCGGTCAGTGCGCCGAGGGTGACGATAAACGGCGGCAGCCGCATGAAAGCGATCAGCCCGCCGTTGACCAAACCCAGCAACAGACCAAAACCAATGCCTGCCGCAATCCCGAACATGCCGAACTGCGGCGACATCGATGCCTGCAAGGCCACCACCGCAGACGCCGCCAGAATCGCGCCCACCGACAGGTCAATGCCCGCCGTCAGGATCACAAAGGTCATGCCCGCCGCCAACACCACATTGACCGAGGCCTGCTGGGTGATGATCGACAGGTTCTGCACCGTGAGGAAGTTTTCGCTGGCCAGGGCAAATCCCACCAACAGCAAGACCAGCACGGGCAGCATGCCGACGGTGCGCATCAGCTCACGCACGCGCTCGGCCTTGCCGGTTGTTGCAATCATTGAATCAGCCATGGGCAGCCACCTGATCGCCACCGGTGGCGAGGTCGATAATACGTTCCTGGGAAATGACGTGGCCCGAAGCCCCGCCGACTTCGGCCACTAACTGGCCTTCGCGCATGATCAGCACACGGTCGCAGGTGCCGATGATTTCCGGCAGCTCGCTGGAGATCACCACAATGCCGATACCGGCCAGTGCCAGTTGATTGATGATGCGGTAGATCTCGGACTTGGAGCCGATGTCCACGCCGCGAGTCGGTTCGTCGAGGATCAGCACGTGCGGCTTGACCTCCAGCAGCCGCGCCAACAGCACCTTTTGCTGATTACCGCCGGAGAGCGCGCCGACATTGACCTTGCCCGACGCCACGCGAATCGACAGCGACTTGATCGCATCATGGGCGCGTTGCGCAGCGTGCCCACGGTCCAGCACGCCACCGGCATGTGCATCCGGCACACAGGCGCACACGTTGATGTTGTCGGCCACGCTCATGTCCAGGAACAGGCCCTGAGCCTTGCGGTCTTCGGTGAGGTACACCACACCTGCGCGAATCGCATCCGCCGGGTTTCGCAGTTGGGTGACGGTCTTGCCGACCACTTCCAGAGTGCCGGAGGTGCGCGGGTCGGCGGCGAAGATCAGCCGCGCCAGTTCCGTGCGCCCTGCCCCGACCAGCCCGGCAATGCCCAACACTTCACCGGCATGCAGGTCGAAGCTGCAATTGCGCACGCGTTTGCCGTCGGCCATATCGCGCACGCGCATGACCACGTTTCCGGGGTTGTACGCGGCGTGTTCCTTCTTGTAGAAGCCAGACAGATCGCGGCCGACCATCATCTTCACCAGCACTTCGGCTGACAGCGCATCGCGGGTCAATTCGCCGATGTACTGGCCGTCGCGCAGCACCGATACCCGGTCCGACAACTCGTAGATCTCGGCCATGCGGTGGCTGATATAGATGATCGCCAAGCCCTGGCTGCGCAGTTGTTTGATCAAGGCAAACAGGCGGTCGGTCTCACGCGATGACAGCGGCGTGGTCGGCTCGTCCATCACCAGGATGCGCGCATGGGCATGCAGGGCGCGGGCGATTTCGACCAATTGGCGCTCTGCAATCGACAGGCTGCTGACGGGCGTCGCGGGTTTGAACTCGGCGCCCAGGCGTTGCAACACGTCGATGCAGCCTGCCTGCATGCCCTTGCGGTCGATGGTCCAGCCACGCCGCAGTTCGCGGCCCAGGTAGATGTTCTCGGCCACGCTGAGGTTCGGGCACAGGCTCAGTTCCTGGTAGATCACGGCGATGCCGAGGGTCTTGGCAGTGGCGGGGTCAAAGGTGGGGACGGGCTGGCCGTCGATGCGGATTTCGCCGCCGGGATCGGCCTGGTAAGCGCCGGAAAGGATTTTCATCAAGGTCGACTTGCCGGCGCCGTTCTCACCCATCAAGGCGTGGATTTCACCGGGGTAAACCTTCAGGCCGACATTCTTGAGCACGCGCAAACCGTTGAAGGTTTTGCTGATGCCCTGCATCTCCAGCAAGGGTTCAAGGCTCATGGATGAGCTCCTGGATTTATTATTTTTGTAATCGAGTGTTGCCGACTCTATGTCAGAAGCATTTTCGTACGCAAGCGCTTGCGTGTACCTTTTGTCGCTTGATTAAACGTTTCATCAAGTGCAAAACCGTGAAACGCGTGCCAGGCGGTTCCAGATGAAATGAATTTTAAAAGCCCCCCCGGAATAAAACCGCCGCCCTGCCCGTTCTGCCCACAGGCACTCGAAGAAATCAGGATGGGTCATGACCGCCACTGCAAGCGTTGTTGTTTACATCTGGTATCCCCATGGGGCGAACGTCGGCCATGCCGCGATGTACATCGGCGATCCGGTGATCGGCAAGATGATCGAAGTGCGTTATGACCGTTACCGCAACAACGGCGAACGCGACCGCGATAGAGCCTTTATCGAGCAGTTCAACACCGCGTATGTAAGTTGGTGGCCCGAGGGCCGCGCCGCGTTGACCGGCAAGCAGCCCCAGGAACGTAACCTGTTCCTGGAGTCGGATATCAGCGCCGAAGGCTGTAAACCCCATGTGGTCTATACGATTTCGGGGTTGAATATGCAGGCCATGCAGGCTGAGTGGTACAGCATCCGCAGCAAACCCAGCGCGAACTACCAGATGCTGCGCAAGAGCTGTTCAACTGTGGTGTTGCGGGTGCTCAGGGCGGGTGGCGCACTGAATAGACTCTCAGCGGCCAAGCGTGCATGGTTTTCCTGCAACCTGTACGTGACGCCAAAAAACGTCGCGCAGATTTGCAATGAACTGCGGGATGCGGGGTTGGCGACCAAAGCCAAGAGTGCCAATTGCCCGGAGAAAGGCTCGTTTATGTTTGGGCTTCGGTAACGTGGTTTGAACCCAAAGCGCAGGTGCTCACGCCGAAGACCTACGCCGACACTCGGCCGAGCCCCGCCAACAGCCTTCAGCCACGCTCACGCGGGATCAGACCCTGCAGCTGCGTGGCCAAAAAGTTGGCATCGAAGGCAAAGGTGTCCGGGTCTTTCAAACCGTTGGTTTTCTTCCACAGCCAATCGTTTTTATCTGCCGCCAGCACCAGCGACACACTGCCATGTCGCGCAGCGGTAAGGCCCATCACCGACACCGATATCAAACCACCAGCGCCCATGACTTCCGGTACAAATTCCACGGCTTTGCCAGTGATATGCACGGTGAGCTTCTCGGTCTTGAAGGTTGAACTCTCAGCCGGCAGACCAGGGCCGCTGGCGACATAAGCTTCACGTTGGACTTCAAGTAAACCGACGCTCTTGACCGGCTCCAGCCACTGTTCGATCTGCCCGAACACCTCACCGAGCTTTTGTGTCCAGCGCGCCGATTGCAGGTCAAATTGCTGTTTTTTATGCGCTTCGCTGTCGGCGTAATGACGAAGCATCTCGCCCAGTTGCTGTACATCGTCCATTGCAAGTTTCCTTGGGTGAGCCAGGTTGCGAGCGACGATCATGGCAGATACGGCGGCTGACCGTATGATTAACGCCTGCGCAACTGCACCGGTGATTTCGCTGGCAACTGCATATGACTAATCCGTGGCCGATGGGTAAGGTGAGGCAACATTCCTGTTCGGGAGCATCGCATGCGCACCATCGGCCTTATCGGCGGCATGAGCTGGGAGTCCAGCGCCGAGTATTACCGCATCATCAACCAACGGGTGCGCGACCAGCTCGGGCCGCTGCGCTCGGCGCAACTGTTGATGTACAGCGTGGACTTCGGCCCAGTGGAACAGGCCCAACATGCCGGGCGTTGGGATGACGCCGCGCTGATCCTCGAAGACGCTGCGCGCCGCCTGCAAGCGGGCGGTGCCGACTGTGTGGTGCTGTGTACCAACACCATGCATCTGGTGGCGCCGCGTATCGAGGCGGCCGTGTCGATTCCGTTCCTGCATATTGCCGATGCGGCGGGCGCTGCGGCAGTCGATGCCGGCACCCTGACAGTTGGCCTGCTGGGCACCGCGTTCACCATGGAACAGGACTTTCTCAAGTCCCGCCTGGCCGCACAGGGTTTGAGCGTATTGGTGCCCGAAGCGCACGAGCGCGAGGCCGTGCACCGGATCATCTATGAAGAGTTGTGTGTCGGGGTGATCAGCGAGGCTTCGCGCCAGGTTTACCAACGGGTGATCGAGTCATTGGCGGCACGGGGTGCCCAGGCGATCATTCTTGGCTGCACGGAAATCGGCCTGCTGATCAAACCGCAGCACAGCCACCTGCCACTGCTGGACACCACCGAGCTGCATGCGCAGGCGGCGGTGGCGTTTGCACTGGCGGATTAGGCCGATTGGCGCAGGCGCGCCATGCTGACAGTGTCGACAAATTTGCCATCACGCAGGGCGTAATCGCGCAACAGGCCTTCCACTTCGAAGCCGAACTTTCGGTACAGGCCTTGCGCGGCTTGATTGTCGGCGTACACCGTAAGCTCCACGCGATGCAGGTTCATCCAGTTGTCGGCCACCTCCAGCGCGGCCGTCAGCAGCCTGGAGCCCACGCCCTTGCCCTGCCACGCCGTGGCCACGCCCATGCCAAACGAGCCGACATGGCTGCGCCGCACTCGCAGGGTCTGTTCCAGGCCAAGCTGGCCAACCACCTCACCGCCATGCACCGCCACCAGCTGCAGCCGTCGCTCGTTATCCAGCGCCAGCTTGTTGCGCCAGGCCTCCACCGATTGATAAGGCATTTGCAGCACCTGACGGCACACGGCCGGGTCGTTATAGAGCGCAGCCACGCCTTCAAGGTGGGCTTCGGTAAAGCGCTGGATCACGATATGGGGTTCAGGTGTGTGCATTGTGTTTCATCCTTTGAAAGACAAGTGACCGGCCAGTGTAGGGCGCGCGGCTGCCTGCTGGCTAGGGTGGGAGCGGGCTTGCTAACTACGCTGCCTGAACGCTGTGCGCCATACCCGCGCAATGTCCACCGCCCGCTCACGCAACAAACGCGGTGCCTCGCTGCACGCCTGCTCAAGGCTCATGGGGCCGGAAGGCAAGGCGAAAGCGGCGTCCACACCATGGGCGTACATTTGCTCATAACCTTCGCCCAAGGTGCCGGCAATCACGATGACCGGCACGCCATGGCGTTGAGCAATACGCGCCACGCCAAACGGTGTTTTGCCGCGCAGGGTCTGTGCATCGAAGCGGCCTTCGCCGGTGATCACCAGGTCCGCATCCTGCACGGCTGCGTCCAGGCCCACCAGTTCGGCAACAACTTCTACCCCCGCGCGAAACTGTGCGCCGAGAAAAGCCTTGGCCGCGAACCCCAAACCGCCCGCCGCGCCGCTGCCGGGCTCGTCGCGCACGTCTTTAGGCAACACATGGGCGCAGTGATCGGCAAAGCGCCCGAGCGCAGCGTCCAGCTGCTCGACCTGCTGCGGGTTGGCGCCTTTTTGTGGGCCGAAAATCGCAGAGGCGCCCTGCGGCCCGCACAGTGGATTGTTGACGTCAGCCGCGATCTCAAAACGCACCTGCGCCAAACGTGGGTCCAGGTGTTCCAGGCTGATGTGCGCCAGGCCTGCCAACGCCAGGCCGCCCGGCGCAAGTGCCTGGCCCTTGGCATCAAACAGCTGCACGCCGAGCGCCTGCATCGCGCCCGCACCGGCATCATTGGTGGCGCTGCCGCCAATCGCCAGGATGATGCGCTGCGCACCGGCATCCAGGGCCGCACGGATCAGCTCGCCGGTGCCGAATGTGCTGCTGATGCAAGCATCGCGCTGACCCGGCGGCACGCGTTGCAAACCACTGGCTTCGGCCATTTCGATCATGGCCGTGTGGCTGTCTGCGAGCCAACCCCAGCGCGCCTCCACCGCCTCGCCCAATGGCCCGCGCACCGTTTCGCGGCGCAACTCGCCCTGGCAGGCAGCGAGTACCGAATCCACCGTACCTTCGCCGCCGTCGGCCATCGGACACTGGACTAGCTGTGCATCCGGCCACACCTGTGCGAGGCCGCTGGCAATCGCCTGGGCAACGCCTTCGGCACTCAGGCTGTCCTTGAATGAGTCGGGGGCGATGATGATTTTCATGGGCTTTCTCCGGTTTTTATAACGCCCATGCTGCCAGTTGCCATCGGCAATGACGCCGGTCCGATGCACAAGTACGGGTGAGGTTTGTTGTTCATTGCGACAAAGCCTGGGGCAATAGCTGTACGCCGAGGTACAACGAAAGCATGCCGTCGAGGGTCAGTGGGTCGACACCGCTGAGTTCGGCAATGCGTTCCATGCGGTAGCGCAGGCTGTTGCGATGAATGCCCAGGGCATCGGCACAGGCCTGGCTTTGACCATCGTGTTCGCACCAGCTACGCAAAGTAGCCAACAACTGGCCGTTGCTGTCCTTGGCCAGGACCTTACGCAGGGGGTTAAGCAATTCGTCCAGGGCGTCGTCGTTGCGGTGGCGCCAGAGCATCACCGGCAGGCGGTAGCGATTGAGGGTCAACAGCTGCGAGTGCGGCAGAATATCGCGACCATAGGCCAGCAAGTCTCCAACGCGGCGGTAACAACGGCGCAACCCGGCCAGGCCATCGGCTTGGCCGCCCACGGCGACCCGCAAGATCTTCCAGCCCAGGCCCTGAAGTTTTTCCAGCAGTTTAGGGTTATCCACTTGGGTCGCCGCAGGCCTGCACCACAGCAAGGAAAACTGCGCAGAACTGACGCACCAGCTGTCCGGGAACCGGCTGCTCAGCCAGGCACTCAAGGCTTCCGCAGATTGGCCTGCACCCAGCTCGAACAGGTAGGGCGTACGGGCCAGCTGGGGTTTGAGCCCCAACTGTTGGGCCTCGTCGACCAGGCGCGGTGAGTCACCGTTGTCGGCCAGCAGCAAGGCCAGCAAGTCATCGCAGCGTTGGCGCCGCCACTGTTGCTCGGCTTGTTGATGGCGGTGGCTGACGAGCATTTCGGCGGTCATGCGCACCAGTTGCGCGTAGGTGCGCAACAACTCAGGCTCGCCGGTGATACCCAGCACGCCGATCAGGCGCTGGTCATGCATCAACGGCAGGTTGATGCCAGGCTGCACACCCTTCAGGTGTTTGGCGGTCTGGCCGTCGATTTCCACGACTCGACCATTGGCCAGCACTAGCTGCGCGCCTTCATGCCGGGTGTTGATGCGCTCCGGCTCGCCACTGCCCAGAATCAGGCCCTGACTGTCCATGACGTTGACGTTATAGGGCAGGATCGCCATGGTGCGATTGACGATATCCTGCGCCAGGTCATGATCCAGCTCGAACATGTGGCTAAGTTCCTTGAAAGGTGTGGTGGTGCATGTTGTTGTTCGTGCTCTTGTTCATGCCCTTGTTCATGCCCTTGTTCAGAGGCACAGCGCAAAGTCTGCCTGACAGTGCGCAAGCACAAAGACAGCACCCGGCAAGGTGGCCGAGACTCTTTGGGCGATCAACGTTACCCTCGCATCGCGAAAAATCATAATAAAGAGAGACTGCCATGTCACAGAGCGCCGCTGCCACACTGGCCACCGATGACGATAAAAACGCCATCTACAAGCGCATTACCCTGCGCCTGATCCCCTTCATATTTATCTGCTACTTGTTCAACTACCTGGACCGGGTGAACGTTGGCTTTGCCAAGTTGCAGATGCTCGATGCGTTGAAATTCAGCGAAACGGTGTACGGCCTGGGTGCCGGGATCTTCTTTATCGGCTACGTGCTGTGCGGCGTACCGAGCAACCTGGCGCTGACCAAGTTTGGCCCACGGCGCTGGATTGCGCTGATGATGATCGTCTGGGGCACGCTGTCCACCTGCCTGCTGTTCGTCACCACGCCCAGCCACTTCTACGGCTTGCGCCTGTTAACCGGTGCAGCAGAAGCCGGGTTCTTCCCCGGCGTGGTGCTGTACCTCTCGCAGTGGTTCCCGACCTTTCGCCGTGGGCGAATCATGGCGTTGTTCATGTCGGCCATTCCGGTATCCGGCCTGCTCGGCAGCCCGTTTTCCGGCTGGATCCTCAACCACTTCGCCGCAGGCCAAGGCGGCCTGGCCGGCTGGCAATGGATGTTCCTGCTGCAAGGCATTCCCACGGTAATTCTGGGCGCTCTCGCCTACTTCCTGCTCAGCGACAGCTTTGCCAACGCCAAGTGGCTCACGCCCCATGAGCGTGCGGTGCTGGAAGCCGATCAGGCGACGGACCTGGCCAACAAACCGAAAACCACCACCGATTCCCTCGGCGAAGTGTTCAAGAACCCGGCGATCTGGGCGTTCGGCCTGATTTACTTCTGCATCCAGAGCGGCGTGTACGCGATCAACTTCTGGCTGCCGTCAATCATCAAGAACCTGGGCTTCAGCGATAACCTGGTGATTGGCTGGCTGAGTGCGATCCCGTACCTGCTGGCTGCCGTGTTCATGCTGCTGGTGGGCCGCTCCGCCGACTTGCGCAAGGAACGTCGCTGGCACCTGGTAGTGCCGATGTTGATGGGCGCGATTGGCTTGGTGATTGCGGTGAACTTCGCCACCACGCCGGCGATTGCAATTCTCGGCCTGACCATCGCCACCATGGGCGCCCTCACCGGCCTGCCGATGTTCTGGCCGGTGCCCACCGCCCTGCTTAGCGCGGGTGCGGCGGCTGGCGGTTTGGCGCTGATCAACTCCATGGGGCAGATGGCGGGGTTCTTGAGCCCGTATATCGTCGGTTTTGTGAAGGATGCCACCGGCTCCACGGACATGGCGCTGTACCTGCTGGCGGCGGTGATTGTGGCCGGCAGTGTGTTGGCGTTGCGCATGACGCGTACCTTGAAGGTGTAATGCGGTCTAAATGTGGGAGCGGGCTTGCTCGCGAATGCGGTGTATCAGTGATAGATGAATTGACTGACCCACCG